>NZ_JAGIQE010000080.1:0-639 GCF_017815075.1 Burkholderia sp. AcTa6-5
AGGAATTCAATGTGCCGCCCCTCACGCGCTTCTTCATCGGTCGGCTTGTAGACCCTGAAATAGAGGCGGTTCGACGGCGCGTTATCCGTGATCGGGTACATCATCCTGCCCTTGCCCGTATCGGTACGGTCCAGAACCTCGCGCACGTCTATCCAGTCGAGTTGCGTATGCCAGTAGACCATCTCGTAGACGTGCGTGCCAGGAAGGAACTGGGTATTCAAGATCACAAATTCGTCTGCAACTTCGCCTACCCATTTCTCCTTTGCCTTCACCACATGGGTAGATCGCTTTATATCTTCGTCCCGGGGAGCCGCGACATAAGGCTCAATGCCACTGTACTTAGGCGGGGCAGGCTTAATCTCCTTGCCCTCCGAATACAGCCGCATTGCAGGACCATCAGGTGTCGGTTTACCGGTCCACTTAACGTCCCGTTTACTTGGATTGATATAGGAAAGGTAGTACCGTATTTTAATGCTGTCGTCACGTACGATTGCGTCATGGAACCTAATCTGGGTGATTAACGGATTCTTGACCCAGGTTACCCGCTCATTCGGCACGACGTCCGTCTGGTTTCCACTTTGCTTGTCGGTCATAGAACTTTTCGTAGTTTGGTTCGAAGGCGGCGCCGCTTGCTGTTCC
>NZ_JAGIQE010000081.1:0-537 GCF_017815075.1 Burkholderia sp. AcTa6-5
CGACTTCTTCATTCTGTAGAACTCCCTCAACGAGAAAATTCTACTTCTGATCCCGCCGGTTCTGCGGGGGGATTACCACAAGAGCGTGGCACCTCGCAGGTGTGAGCGGCTCGCGAGTGGTATCAGGTATATTCAGCGGGTTCTTGTCCTCACGGTATCCGTTCAATGGAATCAAGACGCAAGACAGTGTGCGTCGTCGCGCCCGCAGGTGTGCCCGATCCGCAAGGAATAGCGCGCGGCATCGCGCTCGTCGAAAGCTGGGGCTTCAAGGTCACGACGGGCGCGCATCTCGGCAATCGGTACCGCTATTTTGCCGGTACCGCCGAGGAGCGCGCGGACGACCTGCGGCGCGCCTTGATGGATCCGTCAATCGATATCGTCTGGCTCGCGCGAGGGGGATTCGGTTGCGCGCATCTGCTCGAGCGCCTGCCCGACGAGATCGCGACGCCGAAGACGATCGTCGGTTTTTCCGACGCGACGTCGCTATTCTGCGCGCTTGCAGACCGGCCCGGCGTGCGCTTGTTGCATGGTCCGACA
>NZ_JAGIQE010000082.1:0-521 GCF_017815075.1 Burkholderia sp. AcTa6-5
TTGTATTTAGCGTCGTCACCCGCTCGTCCATGCCCCGCTGAGGTAGCGTCCATGATTCGCTACTTTCTTGCCAAAGGCGACCGCGCCGGGGAAGCCGTGATTGTCGAAGGCCTCGACAGCGTGACCTGTTCCAATCCGCCGCCGAAGGTTCATATCGCCACGCTGGATATGAAGACCTACTGTTCGGCCTGCAAGCGCGAAGGGTACATCGCACCGCAAGGGCCGCGCTGGCCAGGCACCGGCCCGAACGGCAAACAGTGGGCATTGAGCGGGGATATCAATGTCTGCGGATGCAACCCACCGCCGATCTTCTACGCTGAGCGCGGCATGCGGATGACTTTTACTGCAGGAGAAACTGCGACGCTGACTGGGCGCCAACCGGATGCAGCCAAGCGGTCATTTGCTCGATCGAATGCCGTACACGACGAGCAATTCACGTTGCTGGATGGCTCCCGCCGTCCGCTCGCGAACATCCGCTACCGAATCGTTACCGACACCGGCCAGATTTTCACGGGCACCAC
>NZ_JAGIQE010000083.1:0-511 GCF_017815075.1 Burkholderia sp. AcTa6-5
CATCGCCTGTGATCGCCAAGGCATCCACCACATGCACTTGTTCGCTTGACCCTATAACGAGTCTGTCTCATCGACAGTCGCTACAGGTTGAGTTCTCGCGTTGTGCCGTATTCCAATTTAAGTCGAACATAGAGTTCGAATCATCTTGAGATACATCGATACAATCACAACCCGGATAGTTTTCACGTCCATCTCAAGACGCTTCCGCTATCCAAATTACTTACTTCTTCCAGATTGTTAAAGAACGACAGCCGATACGTACTACGTACCGCTCTGACTGGCTCAATCGCCAATGAGAAAAACTCGAACCAAACTTCATTCGAATGTTTGTCATTGATGATTACCGAAAGCGGCCGGCATTGTAACCGATTAAACCGCTAACAGACAGTCTTTCTGTCTTTATCAACAGCCGATAAGCGTGAGCGCTCAACTTGGCGAGAAGCTCTGGAAAGGAGGTGATCCAGCCGCACCTTCCGATACGGCTACCTTGTTACGACTTCACCCCAGTCAT
>NZ_JAGIQE010000084.1:0-476 GCF_017815075.1 Burkholderia sp. AcTa6-5
GATCGGCAGGCCGAAGCCGCGCAGCACGTCGACAAGCATCTGCTCGAGCGTGAAATCCGCGCCGTCCGGGATCGGGCAGCGCGTGAATTGCCCGAGCACGAACGCACGGGCCCCGTCGAACGCGCCGCTCAGACGCAGTTGCGTCAGGCTGCGGTCGAGCCGGTAGCCGAATTCCGTCACGTCTTCCAGCAGTACGATCGCATCGCGTGAGCGAAGCGACCAGCGTGTACCCGCGACGCTCGCGAGCACCGTCACGTTGCCGCCGCACAGACGTCCCCGCACCGCACCAGCGGCGCCGGACACATGCCGCAGGCTCAGCGGGGCGCGTTTGCCACCGGTCAGCACGGCGCGCATGTCGGCACGCGTCGCGTCGTCGACCTTGGTCGCCAGGCTGTGGAATGTCGGACCATGCAACAAGCGCACGCCGGGCCGGTCTGCAAGCGCGCAGAATAGCGACGTCGCGTCGGAAAAACCGA
>NZ_JAGIQE010000085.1:0-399 GCF_017815075.1 Burkholderia sp. AcTa6-5
GCCCTGGGCGGATTTACGCCGAAGCAGCGGCTGGCCATGGCCGCTTAGTTTCTACTTCTGAACCCCGTGGAAAACGGCGGGATTCCGGAGAAGGGAGGGGCACGGCGAGGGGTAAGGGGCGGACGTAGAATTCCAGAAATTGCGGCGGCTAAAGCAGACTATTTCAAGGCGTTTTCATCATCGATTCAAAGACAACGTATTGAGGCTGTGGACACGCGTTCCTGTCCTTCTGGACTCGACGCTACGCGACGAACCGGATCGCGCTGTCCTCGATGGCAGCCTGGTTGCCGTATTGCCAGGTGATGTTGCGGTGTTCATGTCCGATCGGCAGGCCGAAGCCGCGCAGCACGTCGACAAGCATCTGCTCGAGCGTGAAATCCGCGCCGTCCGGGATCGGGC
>NZ_JAGIQE010000086.1:0-372 GCF_017815075.1 Burkholderia sp. AcTa6-5
CCACCACATGCACTTGTTCGCTTGACCCTATAACGAGTCTGTCTCATCGACAGCCGCTACAGGTTGAGTTCTCGCGTTGTGCCGTATTCCAATTGAGTCAAACTTAGAGTTCGAATCATCTTGAGATACATCGATACAATCACAACCCGGACAACTTCCACGTCCATCTCAAGACGCTTCCGCTATCCAAATTACTTACTTCTTCCAGATTGTTAAAGAACGACAGCCGATACATACTACGTATCGCTCTGACTGGCTCAATCGCCAATGACAAAGATTCGATTCAAGTCGAATACTTGTCATTGAAGATTGGTGGAGGCAGACGGGATCGAACCGACGACCCCCTGCTTGCAAAGCAGGTGCTCTCCCAGC
>NZ_JAGIQE010000087.1:0-359 GCF_017815075.1 Burkholderia sp. AcTa6-5
TCTCTTACTCGCAGTCCCGCGATACCTTTCGGCCGCGTCGTGCTGTCTTTCGATCCGCACGCCGAACAGGACTGGGTCGAACCGCTTTCGTCGACTTCCTCGAACGTGGCCCCGTGCGCAATCGCTTTGTAGCGGAGCTTGTTTCGGAAAGACGACCAGGATGCGTCGTAGACGCTCTTTGCCATCCTGGTTCTGGCGAGTTTTGCGGCCGACACGTTGCCGACCGCGATGTAATCGAAACGCTGCACCAGATCGAGCGCGAGCTTGTGCTGGAAGTCGGCTCGGGCATTCGCGACCTTGGCGTGCAGCTTCGCGATATGCCGCTTGTGCTTTCGCGCCCGTTGCGCTTTCGCCAGCTT
>NZ_JAGIQE010000088.1:0-350 GCF_017815075.1 Burkholderia sp. AcTa6-5
AGAGTCGTTTCACGGTCCTGTTCGGGATGGGAAGGGGTGGGACCGACTCGCTATGGTCATCAGGCAAAGGGGGTTGTCCTGCTGGCGTGGCCAACAGAACCAATCTGGGAAGAAGCAGTAATTTAGGTTGTGTGTATCACACACGAGAATTCAACTTGTCTCGTCTTGCTACGCAGGTCGCCAGTACTTCAACCGGCGCGCCGCATCGATCAGCTTCGCTGCTCGACGCTCTGCGTGGGATGCTCGTAAGTGCTGAAGCACTAACGATCATCGACAAGGCAGACTTGTTATAGGATCAAGCCTTACGGGCAATTAGTATCAGTTAGCTGAACGCATTACTGCGCTTACAC
>NZ_JAGIQE010000089.1:0-345 GCF_017815075.1 Burkholderia sp. AcTa6-5
ATTCGAACCCCTGTACTCACCGTGAAAGGGTGATGTCCTAGGCCTCTAGACGAAGGGGACAACGTACTGCTTACATCCTTAACGAGAAAGCCCGTTCAAAAAAACGCTTTTTGAACGGGCTTCGTTCTGGCGGAGCGGACGGGGCTCGAACCCGCGACCCCCGGCGTGACAGGCCGGTATTCTAACCAACTGAACTACCGCTCCAGCTTTTCTGCACCACCGCCTGCAGGATCTCGTCACGTTCCTGCACGCGTTGCGACACTTCCATGAAACGCCGCTGAATCTGGCGTCCCCTAGGGGATTCGAACCCCTGTACTCACCGTGAAAGGGTGATGTCCTAGGCCT
>NZ_JAGIQE010000008.1:0-220811 GCF_017815075.1 Burkholderia sp. AcTa6-5
CGATCGGGCCGTCAAGTCCCGTCCTGCTCGTTATGCTGTCCGGTTCCTCAGAAAGAACCTTAACTGAACGGCATTACGGCCTCGCGCCGGGCTTTTTGTTTTCGCGCGTCCGGACGCCGCGCCCTCTTCGCGCACGCGCGCGCCGTTTCGCCCGACACGCCGCCGCATGCGCAGGCGTTCAAGAATGCCGCGGGCCGGTGATACACTCGCATCACCTCGTCCCTTCCACTCGACATGAAATTCTGCTCCGTCTGCGGTCACGAAGTCCTCGCGCGCATTCCGCCTGGCGACAACCGTGAACGCTTCGTCTGCGATCACTGCGGCACGATCCACTATCAGAATCCGCGCAACGTCGTCGGCACGGTGCCGGTCTGGGGCGACCAGATCCTGCTGTGCCGCCGTGCGATCGAACCGCGCTACGGATTCTGGACGCTGCCGGCGGGTTTCATGGAAATGGGCGAGACGACCGCGGAAGCCGCCGCGCGCGAAACGCTCGAGGAAGCCGGCGCGCGCGTCGAGGTGCAGAACCTGTTCACGCTGCTCAACGTGCCGCACGTGCATCAAGTCCATCTGTTCTACCTCGCGCGGCTCACCGATCCGGGTTTCGAAGCCGGCGAGGAAAGCCTCGAAGTGAAACTGTTCGACGAAGCCGACATTCCGTGGGACGAGATCGCGTTCCCGACCGTCAGCCAGACGCTGCGCTTCTTCTTCGCCGATCGCGCAGCCGGCGACTACGGCGTGCACACCGGCGATATCTTCCGCTCGCTGCGCAACGGCTGAGCCCCCACCCATGGTTCCCTGGCTCGGCCCGGACGATCCGTTTCCGTCCATCGAACGCGCGCTCGGCCCCGCGACCGGCGCGCCCGGGCTGCTCGCCGCGAGCGCCGACCTGCTGCCGTCGCGCCTCATCGACGCGTACCGGCGCGGCATCTTCCCGTGGTACTCGGACGGCCAGCCGGTGCTGTGGTGGAGCCCCGACCCTCGCATGATCCTGGTGCCGGCCGAATTCAAGGTGTCGCCGTCGCTGCGCAAGACGCTGAAGCGCGTGCTGCGCACGCCGGAATGGGAAGTGCGCGTCGATCACGACTTTCCCGGCGTGATGCGCGCGTGCGCGCAGGCGCCGCGCCGCGGGCAGCGCGGCACCTGGATCACCGCCGAGATCATCGACGCCTATACGTCGCTCTACCGCTCCGGCAACGCGCACAGCATCGAAACGTGGCACGACGGGCGCCGCGTCGGCGGCCTCTATGGCGTGTCGTTCGGCCGGATGTTTTTCGGCGAGTCGATGTATGCGGACGTGACCGATGCATCGAAAATCGCGCTGGCCGCGCTCGTCGCGCACCTTCGCGAGCAGGGGTTGGAAATGATAGACTGCCAGCAGAATACGTCGCATCTAGCGTCGCTCGGCGGCCGCGAGATCGCACGCCAGGCCTTTGTCGCTCACGTGCGCCGCGCGGCAGCCGAACCGCCGATTCCGTGGCAGTTCGACAAGCGCGTGCTCGCCGCGCTGACGAGCCCCGCCGAAACGGCGGCGCCCACCGGGAGCGAGCGCTAGCGCGGCACTCCTTCCCTGCATCGAGAGCTGCCCATGACTCACCCGACTGAGCTGCCGCTTTCACCGCTTTCGGCGTTGCAATTCTATGCAACGGCGCCCTATCCGTGCAGCTATCTGGACGGCCGCATCGCACGCTCGCAAGTCGCGACGCCGAGCCACCTGATCAATTCCGACATCTACACCGAACTCGTGAAGGCCGGCTTCCGCCGCTCGGGCGTCTTCACGTACCGTCCGTACTGCGACGGCTGCCGCGCATGCGTGCCGGTGCGCGTGCCGGTCGGCGAGTTCGCGCCGACGCGCACGCAGCGCAGGATGTGGAAGCGGCACCGCACGCTGGTCGCGACGGTGTCGCCGCTGCACTACGACGAAGAGCACTACGCGCTCTACATGCGCTACCAGTCCGCGCGCCACGCGGGCGGCGGCATGGATCGCGACAGTCGCGACCAGTACGAACAGTTCCTGCTGCAAAGCCGGATCAACTCGCGCCTCGTCGAATTCCGCGACCTCGACGCACCGGGCGGCGAACCCGGCAAGCTGCGGATGGTCAGCATGATCGACATCCTCGGCGACGGGCTGTCGTCGGTCTATACGTTCTTCGAGCCCGACGACCGGCACACGAGCTACGGCACCTACAACATCCTGTGGCAGATCGAGCAGGCGAAGAGCCTCGGGCTGCCCTACGTGTACCTCGGCTATTGGATCCGCGAGAGCCCGAAGATGGCCTACAAGGCGAACTTCCATCCGCTCGAAGGGCTGATCGACGGCCGCTGGAAGACGCTCGATCCGGAACGGATCGACCTGCCGCCCGTCGACGCGGCGCTGGCGCGCGCGCCGTTGCCGGGCGGACATTCCGGCTCGGGCTGACGCGCGTAGCGGCGGCTACGAAGCGAAGCACGCCCGTGCCGCGCAACTCCCGGTAAAATAGCGGGTTGTCATTCATTTCGGCCGTCCGCCCCATTCCCGTGTTCAGTTCCCTCTACCCGCTGGCCCGCGCATCCCTGTTCAAAATGGATGCGGAAGACGCTCACCACCTTACGCTGCGCGCGCTCGGCGCGGCCGGACGCACGGGCCTCGCCTGCGCGCTGTCGGCCCGCGTGCCCGACGCGCCGCGCACCGTGATGGGGCTCACGTTCCGCAACCCGGTCGGCCTCGCGGCCGGCCTCGACAAGGACGGCGCGGCCATCGACGGCCTCGCGGCGCTCGGCTTCGGCTTCATCGAGGTCGGCACGGTCACGCCGCGCCCGCAGCCCGGCAACCCGCGCCCGCGGATGTTCCGGCTGCCGCAGGCCGAAGCGCTGATCAACCGGATGGGCTTCAACAACCACGGCGTCGACCAGTTCGTGAAGAACGTGCAGGCCGCCCGCTATCGCGGCATCCTCGGCCTGAACATCGGCAAGAACGCCGACACGCCGATCGAACGCGCGGCCGAGGATTACCTGTACTGCCTCGAGCGCGTGTACCCGTTCGCGAGCTACGTGACGATCAACATCTCGTCGCCGAACACGAAGAACCTGCGCCAATTGCAGGGCGCGGGCGAGCTCGACGCGCTGCTCGCCGCGCTGAAGGACAAGCAGCAGCGCCTCGCCGACCTGCACGGCAAGCTCGTGCCGCTCGCGCTGAAGATCGCGCCCGATCTCGACGACGAGCAGGTCAAGGAAATCGGCGACACGCTGCTGCGCCACAAGATCGAAGCGGTGATCGCCACCAATACGACGCTGTCGCGCGCGGCCGTCCAGGGCCTGCCGCACGCGGACGAAGCCGGCGGCCTGTCGGGTCGCCCCGTGTTCGACGCGTCGAACGAAGTGATCCGCAAACTGCACGCCGAAGTCGGCAACGACGTGCCGATCATTGGCGTCGGCGGCATTTTCTCGGGCGAGGATGCCCGTGCGAAGCTCGCGGCCGGCGCGGCGCTCGTCCAGCTCTATACCGGCTTCATCTATCGCGGCCCGGCGCTCGTGTCCGAATGCGTGAAGGCGATCGCCCGCGAACGCACCGCGTAATATAGCCATAAACAAACTTTATTTAGATATCGATAGCATTTTTGCTATCATCGCTTCACCATCAGAATCATTGACCCGGACAGGGCAAGGACACACACGATGAAATTTTCGCTGTTGAAGAAGCTGCTGGTTGCCGGCGTGATCGGCACGTCGTTCGCTGCGGCAACCGCCCACGCGGCCGACCTCCTCGACCAGGTCAAGCAGCGCGGCACGCTGCGCGTCGGCCTCGAAGGCACGTTCCCGCCGTTCAACTCGAAGAACCCGCAAGGCGAACTCGTCGGCTTCGACGTCGACATCGCGAAGGCCGTCGCCGCGAAGCTCGGCGTGAAGGCCGAGTTCGTGACGACCGAATGGAGCGGCATCATCGCGGGCCTGCAGGCGGGCAAGTTCGACGTGATCGCCAACCAGGTCGGCATCACCGACAAGCGCAAGGAAACGCTCGACTTCTCGCCTGCGTACACGTTCTCGTCCGCGCAGCTGATCCAGCGCAAGGACGACACGCGCGAGTTCAAGTCGCTGGACGACCTGAAGGGCAAGAAGCTCGGCGTCGCGCTCGGCACCAACTACATGGACATGGCGAAATCGGTGCCCGGCATCGACGTGAAGACGTACCCGGGCGCGCCCGAGTACCTGCGCGATCTCGCGGCCGGCCGCCTCGACGCGGCGCTCAACGACCGCCTGATGCTCGCGTACCTGACGAAGAACTCGCAGTTGCCGCTGCGCCCGGGCGCGAACGTCGGTTCGGCGAACCCGTCGGGCATCCCGTTCAAGAAGGGCAACCCGAAGTTCCAGAAGGCGATCGACGACGCGATGACGCAGCTCGAGGCCGACGGCACGTTCACGAAGATCTCCGACAAGTGGTTCGGCATCGACGTGACGAAACCGATCAAGTAAGCACGCCTGCATTTCCCGCCTGACGGCGGGCCGGAAAGGGCGGCATCCGCAACGATGCCGCCCTTTGTTTTATCGGTCCGGTTTATGATTGCGCTTTCGCGCACGCATTCGCTTCGTATTCCATGTCGACAACGTCCCTGCTCGTCCAATCGCTGCCGGTGCTCGCCCAGGGTGCCGTGCTGACCGTCAAGTTCGCCGTGCTGTCGATGGTGTTCGGCCTGCTTGGCGCCGTCGTGCTCGCGATGATGGGCATCCGGCAAAGCGAAGCGCTCGACGGCTTCGAGCGCATCTGGGTCAACGCGCTCGCGTGGCTGGCGCGCGCGTACGTGAGCCTGATGCGCGGCACGCCGCTGCTCGTGCAGATCTTCGTGATCTATTACGGGCTGCCGAGCCTCGGCATCTCGCTCGACCCGACGCCGGCCGGCGTGATCGCACTGTCCGCGAACGTCGCGGCGTACATGTCGGAAAGCATGCGCGGCGCGATCAACGGGATCGCGCGCGGCCAATGGCTCGCCGCATACAGCCTCGGGCTGTCGTGGGGCCAGACGCTGCGCTACGTGATCGGCCCGCAGGCGCTGCGCATCGCGGTGCCGAGCCTGTCGAACAGCCTGATCAGCCTGATCAAGGACACGTCGCTCGTGTCGGTGATCACCGTGACCGAACTGCTGCGCAGCGCGCAGGAAGTGATCGCGGCGACCTATCAGCCGCTGCCGCTCTATCTCGCCGCCGCGGCCGTGTACTGGATCCTGTGCCAGATTCTCGAATGGGTGCAGCGCTGGTACGAAAAGCGCCTGTCGCTGCCGTCGCGGCACTGAGCCGCGCAGTTACGCCGGGTCGCGCTCGCGGGCCCGGCGCCCTCCTTCCCGCCTGTTTCGGCTATTCCGCCTATTCGCCCGAATAGCGCACGCCGAGCACGGCGCGCGCCGCATCGGTCATCGCAATCATCTGCCGCGAATGGTCGTGCGTCATGATCGGGCTTTCGGTCTCGCCCGCGCGCAGCAGGTCGCAGAAATGCGCGGTTTCGTAGTTCAGCCCGCCGCCCGCGGCCGGTGCGTCGAGTTCGACGGTGCGCCCGTCCGCATAGCGGATCGTCGCACGCTCGGGGTTCCACCACTTCTCGTGAATCGTCACGTGGCCGCCGGCCGCGGCGATCAGCGCGTCGCCGCGCCCCATCACGTCGAGCCCGCAAAAGAGCTGCGCGATCCCGCCGTTCGCATGCACGCTGTTCAGGCTTGCGAACAGGTCGACACCGGTCGCACCGACGCGGCCGAGCGTCTGTACGTCGCGCGCCGCGCCGAGCCAGTCGACAGCGAGAAACGCCTCGTAGATGCCGATGTCGAGCAACGCGCCGCCTGCGCGATCGAGCCGATAGACGGAATGGTCGTCCGGCACCGACGACGATGCGCAGCCCGCCCGCACGAGCCGGATCTCGCCGATCGGATCGTCACGCAGGTGCGCACGCAGTTGACGATACAGCGGGAAGAATGGGGGCTTCATCGCCTCCATGAAGAGCTGCCCGGCATCGCGCGCCGCCTGCAGCACCGTGTCGAGTTGCGCGGCGTTCAGCGCCGCGGGTTTCTCGCACAGCACGGCCTTGCCGGCAGCCAGGGCGGCCAGCGTGTACCGCGCGTGACTGTCATGGAGCGTCGCGATGTAGACCGCGTCGATTTCGTCGCTCGCGAGGAGCGCGTCGAGGCGCGCGGCAGGCGTGCCGCCGTATGCCCCGCAGAAGGCCGCAGCCGCGTCGGCGCGGCGGGCCCAGACGCCGGTGAGCGTGGCGCCCGGCACGTGTGCGAGGCTTTGCGCGAAGCGGCGCGCAATGCTGCCTGCACCGACGATGCCGAAGCGCACCGGGCGATGGTCGTTGTCGTTCATCCTGATCTTCCGTGTCGGTCGTATGACGGTGGCCGGCACGCTGCCGGCCGGCCGTCATGATAAACGGCCCGGCGGCACGAGGATGAGCGACACGCGCCGCGTCAGGCGCGCACCGGCACGTCGACCGAGAAATCGCGCGAAATCTCGTCCGCGCTGAAATCGATCAGCGCGAGCGACGCCGCTTCGGCTTCGCGCGGGTCGCGCCGCTCGATCGCATCGACGACGCGCGCATGCGCCTTCACCGCGGTGTCGTGCGCGCCCTCCTTCTGCACGACGCGCGGGTTCACGAGACGCACAGCGCCGCGCACGATCGCCGCCATCTGCTGGAAGAACTGGTTGCCGCTCGCCTGGACGATCCGCGTATGCAGCAACTCGTCCGCCGTGTCGTAGCCGGCGTCGCCCGGCTGCAGCACCTTGAACGCATCGAACGCTTCGCGAATGCCCGCGATGTCGGCCGCCGTCGCACGCACCGCCGCCTGCGCGGTCGCACGTGGCTCGATCAGCATCCGGAATTCGATGACGTCGCGCATGAACTGCGGATCGGGTTTTGCCCGAAAGCGCCAGCTCACGACGTCCTCGTCGATCATCCGCCAGTCGCGCATCGGCCGCACGCGCGTCCCGACTTTCGGACGCACGTCGAGCATGTCGCGCGCAAGCAACATCGACAACGCTTCCCGCATGACCGTGCGGCTCACATCGAACTCTTTCGACAGCACGTCCTGCGGCGGCAAGATGCCGCCGTACTTGTCCTCGACGATACCCGCGACAAGCCCATCCATCACTTTGGCGACCAGTGACCGGTCTTTGCCCTGCTCCATGACACCTCCCCGTGCGTCGATTTGCGAACACCTGCTCCGCAGTTCCGCCGGCCCTGGTAACTACTCTGTTCTTATGATCTATAAGTTGATGAGTTCGACGATATTTCGCTATCTGGTAAACACCTGACAGGGTTATCCCTCTTTTGAACGAGGTGATTTATACGGCTAAAAAAAAGGCCCGGGAAGCGCGCCGCGCCTGCCGGACCCCGGTTTCCACAAGATTTAACCATCCAATCCATGACGGCCGATACCGCACCGTTACGGACTGCTTCTCATTCAGTTTCAGCCAGCCGGATAAACGATCGTTTCGACGCCGTTTTCCGTGCCGAGCAAGCACAGATTCGCGCCGCGTTCGGCGAACAGGCCAACCGTCACGACGCCCGGCCATGCGTTCACCTGCGCTTCGAAACCGCGCGGATCGGCGATCTGCAGGCCCTTCACGTCGATGATCTCATTACCGTTATCGGTGATGTAGGGCGCGCCGTCCTTCGTCACGCGCAGCACGGGCACGCCGCCGAGCGCGGTCACGCGCCGGCCGATCGCGGTGCGCGCCATCGGCACGACCTCGATCGGCAGCGGGAACGCGCCGAGCACCGGCACGCGCTTGCTGGCGTCGGCGATGCAGACGAACGTGTCGGCCACCGACGCGACGATCTTCTCGCGCGTCAGCGCGCCGCCGCCGCCCTTGATCATCGCGCCGCCTGCGTCGATTTCGTCGGCGCCGTCGACGTACACCTGAAGCGACTCGATCTCGTTCAGGTCGAACACCTTGATGCCATGCGATTTCAGGCGTTCGGTCGTGGCGACCGAGCTCGACACGGCGCCGCGATAGCGCGATTTGACGGCGGCGAGCGCGTCGATGAAGCAGTTGGCGGTCGAGCCGGTGCCGACACCGATCACGGCGCCTTCCGGCACGTTCTGGATCACGTAATCGGCGGCGGCCTGGCCGACGAGGCGTTTGAGTTCGTCTTGAGTCATGGCGTGGTAATGCTGCGGGATTGCGGAAAACTGCCAGTTTACCGGAGTCGGCGGACGCCCCCGCGTTTTTCGGCGTGCGATACGCCGCGTAGTCACCGCGCGTCGGCCGCCGGTGCGGGGGCCGCCGCTTGCGTGCCGGGGAAGTACTTGTCGAGCAGCGCCTGCGCGATCGCGTCGCTTTCCGCGTCCGGATTGCCCGCGTAATCGGACGGCCGGAAATGCATCTGGAACGCCGCGAACACGCGTTGCGTGCGCGTGTCGAGCACGCCGTCGGTCGGCACGTCGTAGCCGTAGCGCGCGAGCTTGAACTGCAGGTCGCGCACGTCGACCGGCGCGTGCGGGTCGCGGCCGCCGAGCCGCGCGGCGACGGTCGCGTCGTCCGGCCATGCGCCGACGCCGGCTTGCGCGAGCGCATGCCACGGGAACAGCGGGCCGGGATCGATCTTGCGTTGCGGCGCGATGTCGCTGTGCCCGACCACGCGCGTCGGCGCAATCCCGTAGCGCGCGACGATGTCCTTCGACAGACGGATCAGCGCGTCGACCTGCTCGGGCGGATACGGCTGCCAGGTACGCTGCTGCGCGTCGAGCGGGCCGCGGTTCACGTTCTCGATGCCGATCGACACCGCGTTCAGCTCGGTCGTGCGCTGCCACTCGCTGACGCCCGCGTGCCACGCGCGCCGCGCTTCCGGAACGAGCTGGTAGACGACGGGCATCCCGCGCTCGGTGCGCGGCTGCGGCGGGATGACGTAGTGCACGCTGACCGAATCGCCGGTCAGCGTACGCAGCGATTTCGTCTCGTCGCTCTCGGTGTAATGCATCACGAGAAAGCGGATCCGCGAATCGGCGCCGCGCGCGTGCAGGCTCGTGTCGGCGTAGTAGGTGCCGCGTTCGACGAGCGACGGCGACGTGCACGCTGCGAGCAGGCCGAGCACGGCGCAGGAGACGCCAACACGAAACAGGGTCATCGGTCGCGGGTTCCGCAGAGCCGCGTGCCGCGTTGCATCGCGGCGCGCGTCGTTCGGGTCATTCGACGCCCGCGCATCGCGCGCGGGACGGGGCAGCCCCGGGCTCAGCCCTTCACGCGCCGCTGGCGCACGGCTTCGTACAGACACACGCCGCTGGCGACCGACACGTTCAGGCTTTCGACGCTGCCGGCCATCGGGATGCTCATCACTTCGTCGCAGGTGTCGCGCGTGAGCCGGCGCATGCCTTCGCCTTCCGCGCCCATCACGAGCGCGACGGGGCCGTCGAGCTTCGTGTCGTAGAGCGTCGCCGACGCCTCGTCCGACGTGCCGATGATCCACACGCCGGCCTCCTTCAGCTCGCGCAGCGCGCGGGCGAGGTTCGTCACCGTGATGTACGGCACCGTATCGGCCGCGCCGCTCGCCACCTTGGCCGCGGTCGCGTTCAGGCCGACCGCCCGGTCGCGCGGCGCGATCACCGCGTGCGCGCCGGCCGAATCGGCGACCCGCAGGCATGCGCCGAGGTTGTGCGGATCGGTGACGCCGTCGAGCACGAGCAGCAGCGCGGGCCCGTTGATGCCGTCGAGCAGCTCGGACAGGTTCTGCGCGAGCGGCATGTCCTCGACGCGCGCGACGACGCCCTGGTGGCGCTCGGTATGCGCGAGGCCCCACAGGCGCGTTTCGTCGGCCGCGATCAGCCGCACGCCCGCTTCCTTCGCGGTGTGCAGGAAGTCCTGCATGCGGCGGTCGCGGCGCGTCTGGTCGTACAGCACCTCCGCCACCGTCGATGCATCGTGCCGCAAACGTGCGGTCACCGCATGAAAACCGTAAAGAACCTTCAGACGTGACATGACTGGAACAACCTTCGATCAAACGTGCGGCCGCGCGACGTGCGCGGCCGCGATCCATGGAAAAGGAAAGCGCCGCGTGGCCGGCCGATGACCGGTGACGCGGCGTCTCTCGATACTGCGGGGCGTGCGCGTACGCCGCCCCGAACGCTCAATACTTCTTGCGGGCGCGGGCCTTCTTCGCGGTCGGCTTCGCGGGTGCGCCGCCGCCACCGCCGCCGCCCTTCTTCTTCGCGGCGCCACGCGCGGCGCGCGCTTCCTTCACCGCGACGCTCGGCGCGCTCGCGGCCGGCTTGCGACGCGGCGCGGCTTCGTCGACCGGCGGCAGCGCACGCACGCGCGGGCCGCCGCCGTTGCGATCGACGCCGGCAGCCGGCGCTGGCGACGGACGCGGCGCCTTCACCGGCGTATCGCGCACGAGGCGGAAATCGATCTTGCGCGCATCGAGATCGACGCGGCTCACCTGCACGCGCACGCGATCCGACAGGCGATAGCGGATGCCCGTGCGTTCGCCGCGCAGCTCGTTCTTGATCTCGTCGTACTGGAAGTAGTCCGAGCCGAGCTCCGTCACGTGCACGAGCCCTTCGATGAACAGCGTGTCGAGCTGCACGAAGATGCCGAACGACGTCACGCCGTTCACCATCCCGCCGTACTCCTCGCCGAGCTTGTCGCGCATGAAGTAGCACTTGAGCCACGCCTCGACGTCGCGCGACGCCTCGTCCGCACGGCGCTCGTTCGCCGAGCAGTGCAGGCCAAGCTCTTCCCAGATCGCCGTGTTCGAGCGCGAACGGCCGCGCGCTTCGTCGTCGGCCTGCTGCATCGCGCGGGCGCGCGGCGACAGCGCGGTATTCAGCTCGAAGCCTTCCGGCGCCTTCGGCGCGTACTTCTTGCCCGACAGGATCGCGTAGATCGCGCGGTGCGTGAGCAGGTCCGGATAGCGGCGGATCGGGCTCGTGAAGTGCGCGTACGCCTCGTATGCGAGACCGAAGTGACCGATGTTGTCGGGGCTGTAGACCGCCTGCTGCATCGAGCGCAGCAGCATCGGCTGCAGCATCTGCGCGTCCGGCCGGTCGCGGATCTGCGCCATCAGCGCCGCGTAGTCGCTCGCATGCGGCTTGTCGCCGCCGCCGAGCGACAGGCCCATGCCGCGCAGGAACGCGCGCAGGTTCTCGAGCTTCTCCGGCGTCGGCCCCGCGTGCACGCGGTACAGGCCCGGATGCTTGTTGCGCTTCAGGAAATCGGCCGCGCAGACGTTCGCGGCCAGCATGCATTCCTCGATCAGCTTGTGCGCGTCGTTGCGCTGGCGCGGCACGATCTGCTCGATCTTGCCCTGCGAATTGCAGACGATGTAGGTCTCGGTCGTGTCGAAGTCGATCGCGCCGCGCTTTTGACGGGCGGCGAACAGCGACTTGTAGACGCCGTACAGATCCTGCAGGTGCGGCAGCAGGTCGGCGCGGCGCGCGGCCTCCGGCCCCTTCGTGTTCGACAGCACGGCCGCGACTTCGGTGTACGTGAGGCGCGCCGCCGAATGGATCACGGCCGGATAGAACTGGTATGCCTTGATCTCGCCGCGCCCGGTGATCACCATGTCGCACGCGAGCACGCAGCGATCAACCTGCGGATTCAGCGAACAGAGGCCGTTCGACAGCTTCTCCGGCAGCATCGGGATCACGCGGCGCGGGAAGTAGACCGACGTGCTGCGCTCGAGCGCGTCGGCGTCGAGCCCGCTACCCGGCTGCACGTAGTGCGACACATCGGCGATCGCGACGATCAGCCGGTAGCCGTCGCCGCGGCCGACCTTGACCGGCTCGCAGTAGACGGCATCGTCGAAGTCGCGGGCGTCCTCGCCGTCGATCGTCACGAGCGGCACGTCGCGCAGGTCGACGCGGAAACGCAGGTCGGCGGGGCGCACCTTGTCGGGCAGCGCGGCGGCTTCGTCGAGCGCCGGCTGGCTGAATTCGTGCGGCACGCCGTACTTGCGCACCGCGATTTCGATTTCCATGCCCGGATCGTCGATGTCGCCGAGCACTTCGACGACACGGCCGAGCGGCTGCGAATGGCGGCTCGGGAAATCGGTCAGCTCGACGACGACGACCTGCCCGACCTTCGCCTTCTTCACGTTCTGCGTGATCAGGATGTCGTGGCCGATGCGCTTGTCTTCCGGCGCGACGATCAGCGCGCCGTTCTCGTTCAGCAGGCGGCCGATCACGCGCTTGTTCGCGCGCTCGGTGACTTCGACGACATGCCCTTCCGGCCGGCCGCGGCGATCGTAGCCGACGATCCGCGCGAGCACGCGGTCGTTGTGCATCACCTTCTGCATTTCGCCGTTCGGCAAGAACAGGTCGTCCTGGCCGTCGTCGCGGATCACGAACCCGTAGCCGTCGCGATGCCCTTGCACGCGCCCTGCGACGAAATTCGACGGATGGGTCAACTGGTAGTGGCCGCGCTTGTCGAGGCGGATCTGGCCGTCGCGCTCCATCGCGGCGACACGCCGGAAGAACCCCTCGCGCTCCTGACGCTTGATCGACAGGGCTTCGGCGATGTCGTTGGCGGCCAGCGGCGCGTCGCTCGTACGCAGCACGCCGAGAATCTCTTCACGGCTCGGAATGGGGTACGGATATTTGCTCAAGGGTTTGTCGATGATTGTTCTCGTTGCGTTGACTGATGGTGCACGGCATCAACATAGAGGTGTCCGTCTGACAGTTCTATATTGACGGCGGCGGGTCATTCTATCACCCGCCCGTGTCGCCAAAAGACGGGAATGCCGCCGGCGCGCGCGGCGACGGCCGGTTTGCGATGCATCGCAAAAAAGTGTTGACAGGAATAATTGGGGCGCTATAATTTCGCTTCTTTGCAGCAAGCAGCTACTGCAAAACGTGCCCAGGTGGCGGAATTGGTAGACGCACTAGGTTCAGGTCCTAGCGGTGGCAACATCGTGGAGGTTCGAGTCCTCTCCTGGGCACCATCTGTATTTAAAAAGGTCGGCTTCTAGCCGGCCTTTTTTCATTTTCGGCCCAGGAAGTAAAGCGCCTGCGCGCCCGCCTTCCCTTTCATCGACTCACTGCGGCGGCCTCGTCAAAGCATGCGCTTCAGCACGCCGTTCTTCGACACGAAATGGTGCTTGAGCGCGGCGCCCGCGTGCGCGACCACCAGCAATGCCAGCAGATAGCAGCCGATCTTGTGCAGGACGAACCAGTGCTCGGTAACCGGCCCCGCGCTGAACGGCGTATTCACGTAAACCGCCCAGAACAGCCAGTAGCCGTCCGGCACCATCACGAAGCCGCTGAACAGCACGAACGCGACGAGCGCGTAAATCAGCGAGTGCACCAGATGCGCGATCGACCGCTGCTTCGAAGGAATCGACGCGATGTCGGGCGGCGTCCGGCGGAAGAACGACCACACGTAGCGCAGCGGAAACAGCACGATCAGGCTGCTCGCGAGCGACATGTTGAGCGTCGACACGAAACGCCAGACGTCCGGCTGGGTAATGAAGTGCAGCGAGAATCCGGCCACCATCGTGTACAGGATCACGACCGCGAAGATCCAGTGCAGTGCGCGGGAAAAGCGATCGTAGCGGCCGTCATCCGAAGACGCTTGCCGAAAACTGGTCTGAGAAACCGTATGCATGATTCATCCTTTATCGATTGCCATTGCAGTGTTGTGTTGGAACAGTGGATGAAATTATCGACGTCGATTCCGGTATGGATAAGCATCCTCAAGGATTTCAAAACGCCCGGTCCGGCGCTGGCCGGCGCGCGGACGAGCGCCGCGTGGCCGGCCAGCGTCAACGCATCTCGATCAGGAATGTCATCACGCCGTCGCCCGAACCCGCCGTCACGCGCTCGCCGTACTGGTAGTACTGCGCGGTGAACGGCAACGTGGTCGCGCCGACGGTCGCATCGCCGAGGCTGTGCCACGCATTCAACGTCACCGGCGCTTCGTCCTTCAGCACGCGGATCCCCACCCCTTGCGCGGCAGCGTCGCCATGCAGCTTCAGCACGTCCGCCGTGCCCGGCACCGTCTCGCCGAGCAACTGGATCGACAGCGGCGTCGGCCGCGCTTCTCCATACGGGCTGCAGGTCAGGTTGATCGCGAATTCCCGCGACGCACGGGTCGAGCCCGGACCATCGAAAGCGTTCGCGGGCACCGCGCCGAGCGGCACGACAAGATGCTTGGAATCGGTATTGACCGTGCAGGCGACACCGCGCACATAGCTGCTCGTGATGTGCTTGTGCACCACGTTGTGGTCGGGGTCGCCAATCGCGGCCGATGCATCGACGCTCAGCACCTGCCCCTGCAGGAAGCCGGGCGTCACCGGCCCGGTCTTGACGAGTTCCACGTCGATCACGTACTCGCGCGCCGTGCCATCGCCCGGATGCACGCCGAGCAACCCGTCGGTCTGGCCGCCGAGATCCTCGCCATCGCGCGCCACGCGAAGCGCGAGCCCGGGCAGGTTGCTCGCCCAGAGGTTCATGCCCGGCAGCGGACCGAACTCGCTCGCATACCGCAACGTGCGTGGCTCGGGCACGTTCTCGCCGTTGCGCGAGCAGGTGACGGTCAGCGTGAAACGCGCCGACGCGACGATGCCGCCGGCGTCGACACTGTCGGCCGCGATCGGGCCGAACTCGAGCGGATTGAAGTCTTCGGGCGCGCTCAGGCACGTGGCGAACGCGGGCGCCGTACCGAGCGTCAGCGCGACGAGTGCCGCCCAGCGGCGCAGACGCGCGGCAAATCGGAAAGTCGAGGGTTTCATGATCGGGATGACGAGGTTGACGCGGCGTCGGCCCGCAGCGCCGGATGCGCGCGCGAGCAGACGGCCGCGAGTTCGGGAAAATTGCGATGCGCGGTCGATTCGCCGATGTCGTACGACAGCGCGCAGCGTTCGTCCGCACGCATGCCCCAGCGCACGAGCAGGTCGCCGGCGCGGTCGATCCCCGTGACGAAGCCCTGACCGTTCGGGCCGACCATGCCGACCGCCTTGCCGTTCGCCGTCAGCACGGCCGCGCCGAACGGCACCGGCTTGCCCGCGTCGTCGACCAGATCGAGCATCAGGCGCCCGGCCTCGACCTCGAACGGCGCCAGCACGACCGCCCCGCGCGTCGGCACGACGTGCACGATCGCGTTGCGGATCTCGAGCCGGCGATCGAGCTCCGCGGTCCGCAATGCGATGCGGTTCTGCCGGTACGGCGTGACATGCGGCACGACCGCATAACCCGCGCGGTCGGTACGCACGCCGGCATGCGCCACCACGCCGACGCCGGCCGCGCGCTCGCTGCGCACGAGCGCGACGGTTTCGCCGAGCGGCTGCGACAATGTCACGCCGCCGCCGTGCACGAGCACGCCGCCCGCGGCGCTGACCGAAGTCTGCGAACCGCCGCGCGCCTGGTTGTGGGTGGCCGAGAACTGGCCGGCCGTCGCCCGATAGTTCAGGTTCAGGGCGCCGCCGAGGCCGTTCGCCGATCGATCGGCGTCGACGCCATAGCTGAGGCTATCGTCGGCGAGCAGCGTGCCGAACACGCCCGCGCGCTGCTCCGTGCCGGCAGTGCCGGCGATCAGCGTCGCGCTGCCGTACGCGCGAGGCGCCGCCGTGCGCCCGCCGCCGATCGGAAGCGACAGGTTCAGCGACACCTGCCGGCTGCTCGCGCCGCGGGCGCGCGACTCGTGGCTGACGCTCACGTTGTACGACACGCGCGATACGCTACCCGAATAGCCGAGCTGCACCAGCCGGTCTTCCCCCGCGCCGTCGCGGTACGTGCGCCGGCTCGCGTTGACGTACAGCGAGCCCGCGCGTCCGAGGTTCTGCGACACGCTCAGCTCGCTGCGGCTGCGCTTGCCGGCGCGATACGCCCACCGGTCGACCGACGCCGCATAGCGCACCGCGACGTCGGACAGGCTGCGATAGCCGTCTGAATAATGATGGTGCGCGGCGCGCAGCTCGGTGCCGGTGGCCGCGAACGCCTTCGCGAACATCAGGCGCGCGGCGCTGCCGGCCCCCGCCTGCCCCGCGTGGTTCCGGTGGCGCGCATGCGTGACGTCGACCGACACCGCGCCCAGGCGCGCCATGTTGCGCGCGACCCCGGCCGCCAGCGCCGCATAGCCGCTCGCGAAGGTCGCGCCGCCGTAGATCGTCGTCTCGCCCGGCAAGCCATAGGCGGCGCTCGCCGACGCGAACCACTGCGGCCGGCCGGAATCGGCGCGCAGGCGGCCCGCGGCCGCGCGATACGACCACGCGTTCTGGCGCAGCAGGGTCGGAATACTCGCCGACGACTGAATGAAGCTGCGCGCCTGCCCGTCGGCCTCGATGATCGTCACCTCGAGATCCGCGTTCGACGCGACCGCATACAGATCGTCGATCTCGAACGGGCCGGGCGGTACGTAGCTGTTGTAGATCAGATAGCCGTTCTGACGGATCTCGACCTTCGCGTGGCTTTGCGCGATGCCGCGCACGACGGGCGCGTAGCCGCGCTGGCTGTCCGGCTGCATGGTGTCGTCGGACGCGAGCTGCACGCCCTGGAAGGCCACGCTGTCGAACACGCTGCCGGACGTGAAGCTGTCGCCGAGCGTCACGCGGCTGCGCCACGCGGGGATGTCGCGTTCGAGATAGGCGTTCGAGAACTGCGTCTGCAAACCGGACGCGTTGCGGTTCGCCATCGCGCTGCCGCGCAGGCGCCACGCGCCGAGGTTCAGGCCCGCGCGCACGCTGCCGTAGGCTTCCGTCGTGTGGCCCGACGGCAGGTCGCCGTAGCGCCGCTGCGCGGCGTTGACACGGTAGTCGATGCGCATCGCATCGATGCCGTTGTCCCAGCGCGACGGATCGACCGAGCCGCGCGGGACCCGCTTCATCTTCGCCTGCGGCACCGTCAGCGACAGCGCCTGGCGATCCGGGTCTACCGTGACGGTCGCGTCCGGCATCGCGTCGCGCAGGTTCATGCAAGCGGACGCATTGTCCTGTGCATCCGCGAGTCGCGGAAACGCCGCGAGATTCACGCCGAACGCATCGAGTTGCGCGGCGCTCAGGCACGGCCGTACCGATTCGTCGGGGGCGCCGCGCTCGAAGCGGATGTCGTTCAGGCCGTACGATTCGCCATTCACCGCCACCTCGACCGGATGGATGCCGGGCAGCAGCACGTTCGCCTCGGCGAACGCGTCGAGGTCCACGTCCGCCTGCGTGTTGCCGAACGCGAGGAACGCGGGATTGAATGCCGTCTGTGCGTGCGCGGACCCGCCGCCCGCGATCGGCAATCCGATCGCGAGGGTCGAGGCGAGCGCGAGCACGCATCGGCGCAGCAGGTGAAGGCGTCGTGTCATGAACGAAAGGCGCGGCGCGCGCCGGATGAACGCGCGCCGCGTGAGGTCTGAAGGATGAAAAGGTCGTAAAAGCGGATCGTGAAGCGCCCGTCGGCCGCGGCTGCGCGACCGCGTCGCATCAGGTGGCGTCGGCCGGCACCGTCACCGTGACGGTCGGCGTCACGGCGCCGTAGTCGTTGATCGTGCTGAACCGCAGCGCGACCGGCTGCGCCGGCAGCGCACGGAGGTTGCGCAGCGGGTAGGTCGTCGCCTGCAACGGCGGCGCTGTCTCGAGATCGACATCCTCGGTCGCCCCCGCATCGACGTCGATCTTCGCGAACGTGACGTGATAAGGCGTCGGATTGAATACCGCCAGCATCGCGCCGGCGCGCGACGGCACGATGCGCCAGGTCAGCGCCGCCGGTGCATCGGCCGCCGAGCCGGTCAGGCCCTGCGGGCGGTAGAACGCCTTGAGCCGCGTCTGGATCGCGATCTGCAACACGTTCTCCTGCTTCGCCGCGACCGGTATTTCCTTCACGTTCAGCCACAGCATCGACTCGCGATCGGCCGGCAGTGCGTGCTTGACGCGCATCACGCGCAGCAGGTTTTCCTTGCCGGGATCGAGCCGCGACAGCGGCGGCGTAACGAAGAACGGCGCTTTCGCGCCGGCCTGCGCGGGCCCGCCGTCGATCCACGCCTGCACGACATACGGCTGGCCGTCCGTGTTCTTCACGGGCACGACGGCCTCGCGCCGGTCTTCCTGCAGGATCACGCGGGTCGCGCCCACCACGATGCCCGCGAGCGCGCCGTGAGTCATGCACAGCCCGAGCATGCAGGCAAGCACGCGGGGTACGAAGCGATGCGTCATCGGCTGGCCCCCTCGGCTCAACGGTAGTTCAGCGTGAACGACGCCGTACCGTTCGCCTCGCCCGCCTCGGTCTGGTCCGACGTCGAAACGTAGTTCGCGGCGAAGTTCAGCACGTTGCTGCCCGGCGTCAACTGGAGTGTGTCGGACTCCGTATTGATGCCGATCTGCTTGCCGTCTTCGTGCATCAACTGGATACCGACGCCTTTCGCGTCGTCCTTGCCGCCGGTGCCGACCGCGAGCAGCGTCGCATCTTCGCCGTGCGACAGCCCTTCGAACTGCGCACGCACGCCGCTCAACTGCTCATTGCACTCGCTCAGCGCGATCTGGAACGGCACGCGACGGCTTTCCCGACCCGCTTCGGCGAGCTGGTCGATACCGATTGCGCCGAGCGGCACCTGAATATTGCTGTTGTCGATCTTGCAGGTCGTCGCGACGATCTTGCCGTGGAAGTTCACCGTGCCGTCGGCCGCGAACGCGGACGTCGAACCGAATGCCGCCATCAGGGCGAGCAGCACGAAAGGTTTCTGGAACTGTTTCATCGAATGTCTTGGGGAAAAGTAAGGAGCTTCACTGCCGGTCCCGGACAGCGGAACCGTGAACCCGTCGAGTTCACAGGCATTATTCCGGCCCGGTCGCCGCCACCCAACAAATGTGAAGAGATCCTCAACGATTGCCCGACAGGCGCCGCACGCGCGCCGAGCGCGAGCGCGATCTCGCACCGGCGTGACCGAACGTGCCGTTCGAACCGGTGGAAAATGACAGAGAAAGAACAGGTGGATGAATGGATCGCGACGCGCGCCGCCGCGCATCACGACAGCGTCGCGACGTGCATCGTTGCCATGCCGAACGGCGACGGAAGGCCAGCGAGCCGAGGCGGTGCGCCACCCCGCGTCGCCGGATCGGGAGACGAAGCGGCCGCTATCCGGCCGGGTGCTCAGGCCCGCTCGAGCCGGTATCCGTAGTTGTAGACCGTCGTGATCACGAGGCCATTTTTCGCGCGCAGCCCGAGACTCGAGCGCAGCTTGCTCACGTAGGTGGCAAGCGTCGCGTCGTACTTCCGGTCGACCACGCCCCAGATGCGCTTGATCATCATGTCCTTCGACACGATCCGCCCGACGCTCTCGAACAGCATCAGCGCGACCTCGAACTCGCGCAGAGACAGTTCGACCGGCGCACCGTCCACGGTCGCGGCGTGCGCGCTCACGTCGAGCGCGAACTTGCCGACCTCGACGACCTTCGCCCGCTGCGTCTCGGGATAGTACTTGCGCGCCTGCGCGTTCACGCGTGCAACCAGCTCGCGCTCGCGCAGCGGCTTGATCAGGTAATCGTCGGCGCCGCTGTTCAGACCGAACACGATGTCGTTCTCGCCGTCGTGCTGCGTCATCATGATGATCGGCAGCGCGTCGGCGAACGATTCGCGCGCCCAGCGCATCACCTCGATCCCCGACTTGCCCGGCACGTCCCAGTCGAGCAGCAGCACGTCGACGCGCTGGGTGCGCACCAGTTCGATGAAGCCGTCGCCGTCGTGCCGCACCTCCGTGTCGTAGCCGGCCTTGTTGAGCCAGCCGGCCACGACGCCTGCCTGGGTCACGATGTCTTCAAGTATTGCGACAATCATGTTCGTCCTGATCTCAGTATGCCGCCCCGTCTCCCGGCCCGTTCGCCGCAGCGTCGACCGGAGCGGGCGGCAGATAAACAAAAGTCCATTCGCTGTACGCGCCGCTGTCGCCGAACGCGTCGTATCGCGCCGGGAAACCCTGGCGCTTCAGCGGTTGCCCGGGCGCCTCGCTGAACACGCCCATGATGCCGCCGTCCGGCGCCTTCACGAGCCCCCACTGCGTCGACCCGGTCAGCGGATCGGCGTACAGGCGCCGCAGGTGACGCACCGTCGGCAGCCCGCGACGATCCTCGAGCAGCGCGTCGAGCGACGCCGGATAGCGGCCGCCTCCCGCCGCATTGTAGTAGCTTGCGATCGCCGCGCGAAACTGGTCGCCGACGAACAGGAGCTGCGCCTCGCGGTCGCGCTGCTGCACCGTCGTCCAGATCCGCGCCGCCTGCGTCATGCCGAGCCCGAGCGCCGCGACCAGCATCAGCACGCCGAGATACGCGATGCCGCGCTGTCTGCGCAAGCCGCACCGCCGATCACCACGTCGCATAGTCGCTCCCGTCGAGCGCGCGCCCTTTCGCCCCGCTCTTCACGTCCGCGATGCCACCCGTCTCGCCGGCCTGCGGCCGCCACGAGCCGCGCTTGCCGGTGACCGGATCGAGCGGCAGCTCGCGCAGGTAGCGCTGCTCGACCAGCGCATCGAGCGTGGCGGGATCGCGGCCGTGATCCGCCCGATAGTCGTCGATCGACTGGCGCAGCGTGTTCAGGTTGTGACGCAGCACCGTTTCCTTCGCGCGCTCGCTCTGCTTCAGGTAGCCGGGCGCGACGAACGCGGTGAGCGCCGCGATGATCGCCATCACGACGAGCAACTCGATCAGCGTAAAGCCGGCGGCGCGGCGCACACGACTACCACTGGTTGTACGGGACACCATTGAGGCCCTCCTTGCGGTTGGTCGAGCGGATGTCGAACACGTCCTCACCGGAAGAAAACGAATCGGGATCGCTCGCGTAGCTGCGCGTTTCCCACGTGTCTTCGGGCGCCTTGCCGTCGCATTCGCACATCGGATCGGCGGGAATCTTGCGCAGGAAATACAGTCGCGCACCGTCCGGCGACTTCTTGTCGACGACGCCGTCGACGAGCGCGCGCAGGTCGGCCGGGTAGCCGCTCGCGTCGACGCTGCGCTCGATCCGCCCGTCGCTCGCCGCCTCCTTGTATGCATCGAGTGCCGAGCGGATCACGACCAGCGTACGGCGCAGCTCGGCCTCGTCCGCGCGCCGCTTGACGAGATCCGTCAACGGCAGCGCGACGGTCGCGAGCAACGCCAGCAGCGACATCGCCACCATCAGCTCGATCAGCGTAAAGCCGCGCGCACGGGCACGTCGACGGACGCTCATGCGAAGCCCCGCGTGCGGGACAGCAGCATCGGCGCGTCGGCGTACAGCGGCGCGGCCGGTTCGGGCCCGCCCACGAAGCGATCGACGAACGCCTGCAGCGTGGCGATCAGCGAGCGCACCGCGGTAGCGACCCGGTGCTCGCCGCGCGCAGGCGCAGCGGCGGCGCTCGCCTGCGCGTCCGGCACCGCTGCGCCGGCATGCTCGAGCGCGGCCGGTCGCGCGCGCCGCGACGCGCCGCCGACCTCGCTCGCGCGATCCAGCTCGATTCGCGCCATCGCGACTTCCGCGCGCAGGTCGGCAGGCTTCGCCGGCGTGGCGGCCGCGTGCGGCGCATCCTCTCGCGGCGCTACCGTCCGGCGGTGCGCCGCCGTGCCGGCCGGGGCGAGCGCGGCCACCTTGACGGCGGCAACCGGCTGCTGCCCGGCCGCGGCACGCGTACGCATCATTCCCGCGCCGCGCACGCCGGGCTCGACTGCAGGGCTCGTCGCGTCGTCCTGCCGGGCCTCCGCGGGCGCCTGCGGTTGCGCGTCGGCCGACTCTGCCGAGTCGGCGGTGTCGCGCTCCGCGGCTGCACGGTTGCCCGCGGGCGGCGACGGCTCGATCGGCGCGTCCAGATCCGGGCCGTTCGGCGACGGCAGGCGCGCCGGCACGGCCTGCGCGGACTCGAGCGTCAGCGCTTCGGTGGTCACGCGCGACTCGGTGCCCGACAGGAAGGTCGTCACCGCCGACATCGGCAGGTCGAGATTGCGCTCGATATGCGGCGTGATCAGCAGCACGATCTCCGAGCGCTCGTTGCTGCGACCGTTCGAGCCGAACAGCCGGCCGAGCACGGGCAGGCCCGATACGCCCGGCAGCCCGGCGATGCTGTCGCTTTCGTTGCGCTTGACGAGGCCCGCGAGGATCTGCGTTTCGCCGTTCTTCGCGGTCATCAGCGTCTCGGCGTTGCGCGTGCCGAGCGAATACGCGACCAGGCCGGTCTTCGTGGTTTCCTTCGACAGGATGCTGCTGACCTCCATGTTCACCTTGACGCTCACCTCCTCGTTCAGGCTGATGCGCGGTTCGACCTTGAGCATCAGGCCCACGTCCTGGTAGCTGACCGATTCGGTCACGACGCCGTTCGCGTTGGTGGTCGTGACGATCGGCACGCGTTCGCCGATCTTGATGTTCGCCTTCTCCATGTTGCGCACGCGGATCTTCGGATTGGCGAGCGTCTTCGTCTTGCCCTGCTTCTGCAGCAGATCGATCGCGAGCGCGAGGCCGCCCGATTCGCTCGACACGCCGACGCGGTCGCGATTCAGCCGCAGCAGGTCGCCGAGCGTCAGCGCACCGCCTTCCACGCCGCCGAGCGCGTTGAACTGGATCTTGCCCGGATACTGGACGCCGAGATCGAGGCTGTCGTTCATGTTCACCTCGAGCACCTGCACGTCGAGCGTCACTTCCGATTGCGGGATGTCGAGCCCCATCACCACGCGCTCCGCGACCTGGATCGTCTCCGGCGTGTCGCGCATGACGACCGCGTTCACCCGCTCGTCCACGTACACGTCCTTCGGCTTGACCATCTGGCGCAGCGCGGCCATCACCGATTTGGCGTCCGCATGCGACAGGAAGAACGTGCGAATCGCGAACTCCGTGTAATTGCGGGCCTTCTCAGGCTGCGACGGGTAGACGAGCAGCGTGTGCTTGTCGAGCACCTTCTTCTCGAGCTGGTTGGTACGCAGCAGCAGGTTGATCGCGTCTTCGGCGGTCGTGCGCTCCGCGAGCAGCGTCGCGGCCTGACTGGTGTCCACGTCGCGGTCGAACACGAAATTCACGCCGGACACGCGCGAAATCACGTCGAAGATGTTGGCCAGCGGCTGCTGCTTGAAATTGAGCGACACCGGCTTGCGCAGCGCGTCGGACAGTTGCGGGCGCACCGCGCGGCTGGCCTGCGACTGGCGCAGCATCGTGTCGCGCAGGCGTTTGGCGCCCGCGTGGTTCGGTTGCTCGGCGAGGATGCGCCGCGCGATCTCGAGCGCCTCCTGCGGTTTCTCGCCGCCGATGCGCTGCGCGCGCGCGAGGTCGACCGCCATCTGCTGGCGGCGCTTGACCTGCTCGAGCGTCTGGGCGGCTTTCAGGTTGCCCGGATCTTCGCCCAGCACGTTCTCCAGGTGATCGATCGCGGCCGCATGGTTGCCCTGCGCGACTTGGCGGTCGGCTTCCTTCAGTTCCGCGCGCACATACGCTTGCCGGCTGAATTCGACGGCGGTCGTGACGGCGATGTCGTCGGGCGCGGCGGCCTGCTGTTGCTGCAGCGTGCCGAGTCGTTCGGCGGGCGTCGCGGCGGCATCGGGCGCGGCATTGAACGGGGTACTTGCGCATCCTGTCAGCGCAAGCGCCGAAATCAGGAGCAACAGACTGACTTTACGTTTCATGATGGTGTTCGGCAGAGGTTGGATTCGGGGTTCATTGGATCGGGACGGGCAGCGACAGCTCGACATCGGCACTGCCGCGGGTCACGATCACCGTGCCCTGTTCGCCCAGTTTCTTCAGCCGGTAGCCTTCGGCGATCTCGTCGCCCGGCCGTACCGCGTCGCGCACGTCGCAGCGCGATCCGCACAGCAGGAACGTCTTGCCGATGCCTTCCAGCACGACGATGCGCTGGCCGCTCTCGCGCCACTCCCCGGCGATCTCGAACGGGACGGCGGCGGCCGGCGGCGCGTCGATCGGCGTGTCGAGCGACGGCGGTTCCGGTTCGGGTGCGGGTTCGGGCGCCGCGACCGGCGGCGCGTCGTCGCGCGCCGGCTCCGCGCCGAGCGACGCCCAGCTCTGCGCCGGGAAGACGTCGACGATCGGCGCCGGGCTGCCGCTCTCGTGCGCGGCGCTGCCGCCGGAGAGGCAAGCGGTGGCGACTGCGAGCGCCAGCGGGATCAGGACGGTGCGCATCATGTATCGGGCCCCAGCAGGCTGACCCGCAGGTCGGCGGTGACGGTGGCGCTGTCGATCCGGTCGCGCTCGATCGACACGCCCTCGATGCGCACCATCGGCTGGTCCGCGATCTCGCGCATCGCTTCGCGCAGCCCGACATAGCTGCCGCTCAGCGCGATGCTGATCGTGAGCCGGCGCAGCTTGCCCTTCATCTCGACTTCGCGGCGATAAGTCGCGTGCTTGCGATCCATGCCGCGCTGCGACAGGATCTGGAAAATCGAATACGCCTGCTCGCTGCTGCGCAGTTGCTGTACCTGCTGCAGCGTCATGCCGCCGGCGCCGGCCTGCTTGCCCGGCTTCGGCAGCGCGGCCAGTTCCGCCGCGCGCGCCGAACGCTCGGTCTCGAGCCGATCGCCGTCCGGCTGCAGGTGGAACGCGTGAGCGCCGATCAGCGCGACGACGAGTCCGCCCGCCAGCAGCCCCGGCACGCCGAGCTTGGCGGTCGCCGCATAGGCGCCCCAGCGCAGCCGCGCGGCGAGCGCCGTCGTGTCGATTGCTTTCAGGTTCGTCATGGGTGTTCGATACTCAGGCTGAAATGAAAGATGTCCTTGCCGTCCTCCGCTTTCGTGCGGTGCTGCAGCAGGCCGATCTTGCGGTCCGGGTGACGGTCGTTCAGACGATCGACGAAGATGTAGATGTGCGACAACTCCGCCGCGCCGCCTTCGATGCGCGCCTCGCGGCCGGCCTTGTCGACCGTCAGCGACTTCAGCGCGATTTGCGGCGTCCATGCGTGCTCGATCCAGTCGACCACCGACAGCCCGGAGCCCGCGGCGCTCGTCTTCTGCTCGGCGAGCACGCGCTCGATGCGGCGCTGCTCCGGCGTCATGCTCTTCTGCCGGCGCTGCTCGCGCTCGATCGCGCGCTTGCGCTGGTCGATACGGCTTTCGAGGCGGTCGACGTCGTCGCGCAACTGGTCGACGCGCGACCACTCGCTCGCGGCGAATGCACCGGTGAGCAACGCGCAGCACAGCGCGACGGCCGCCCACGGCGTGACGCGCGTGCGAGGCGCCGCGAAATCCAGTTCGTCGACGCGCGTCATGCCGGTTCTCCGGATGCGCACACGGGTACGTCGCCCCACCCGTCGTCAAGCAGCGTGACGTCGTCCGCGGCCGGCGGCGCGCCGTCGAGCGCACTCGCGAACGCCGCGCCGGCCAGCGGTTGCCCGGCCATCAGCGCGGCGGCGGCGAACCAGTCGTCGAGCCGCCGGCCGCCCGCACGCGGCAGCGTGACCACGTCGGCCCACTCGCCCGCGCGACGAAACACGCAGGTGACGACGCGCGGCTGCAATAGTGCGTAGCGGCAGTCTTCCGCGCTCAGGCGGCCCGCATGCAGCGTGAGCGACGCCGACAGCGCATCGCGCACGCTGACGAGCCGCCAGCCGGTGGCGCGGCTCACGGTCGCGAGCGACGCGAGCAACGTGTCGCAGGCCGCCACCGCCAGACGTGCGCGGCCGTGCCGCGCGGCTTCGATACGGATGCGCAGCGCACCGCGCTGCGCGCGGGCGGCGAACAGCGCGCGCGCATAGCCGTCCCAGGCGGCGTCCGACACCAGCCCGTCCTGCCACGGCAGCACGACGCCATGCGTCCACGGATGGCCGACGACGATCCGCAGGCGGTTGCACATCGGCAGGCGCTGCTTCGGCAGGTCGCCCAGCACCCGCGCCAGCGCGTCGGCCGGCAGTCCGTCGTGCGCGACGACGATCTGCGGCGGGCCGGCGCGACGCACGCGCCAGCCGTCGCTCGTCCACACGCGCAGCGTGTCGGCGTCGAGCACCGCGACGGCGTTATTCCACGGCGATCGCACGCTGCACCTCCTGGAACGTCGTGAGCCTCGCGCGAATCGCCGCCAGCCCCGCGTCGCGCATCGACTGGTAGTCGGCGTTGTCCGCAAGCGCGCGCGTCCGCTTCTCGATCGAGCGTTCGAGCAACGCGACCTTCATCGCGGCGTCGAGCGTCAGCACTTCCGCGAGCCCGATCCGGCCGTGATAGCCGGTGCCGCGGCACGTGTCGCAACCCGCGCCGGGCACGACCGCGCGCTTCAGCTCGTCGAGCGGCGCGTCGCGCAGGTCGGCGCCGTGCGCCGCGTCGCCGCAGCTCGCGCAGATCCGGCGCACGAGGCGCTGCGACACGACGCCGTTCAGCGCCTCGAGAAACGTCGACGGCTCCACGCCCATGTAGATGAACCGGTCGATCACGCTGAACCCGTCGTTCGCATGCACGGTCGACAGCACGCGGTGGCCGGTCAGCGCGGATTGCACGGCGATCGACGCGGTCTCCTCGTCGCGGATCTCGCCGACCATGACCGTGTCCGGATCGTGACGCAGGATCGAGCGCAGGCCGCGCGCGAACGTGAGCCCCTTGCGCTCGTTGACCGGAATCTGCAGCACGCCCTGCAGTTCGTATTCGACCGGGTCCTCGATCGTGATGATCTTGTCGTCGCCGGTGTTGACCTCCGACAGCACCGCGTACAGCGTCGTCGACTTGCCGCTGCCGGTCGGCCCCGTCACGAGCATCAGCCCGTACGGACGATGCGCGAGCGCGCGCACGCGCCGCGCCGTCGGCGCATCGAAGCCAAGCACGTCGAGGCTCACGCTGTCGCCGCGCTGCGACTTGTCGAGCACGCGCATCACCGCGTTTTCGCCATGGGTGCCGGGAATGATCGACACGCGGAAATCGATTTCGCGGCCCTGCATCACGACCTTGAAGCGGCCGTCCTGCGGCACGCGCTTCTCCGCGATGTCGAGCGCGGCGAGCACCTTGAGACGCGACAGCGTCTGCGCGGCCGCCTCGAGCCCCGGAATATGGCGGATCGACTGCAGCACGCCGTCGATCCGGTAGCGGATCGACAGGCCGTCCGGCACCGCTTCGAGATGAATGTCGCTGGCGCGGCTCTGCAGCGCGTCGTAGAGCGTCGTGTTGACGAGCCGGATGATCGGGCTTTCGTCCTTCGCGATGCTCGCGAGCGAGATCGACTCGATCGCCTGCGCGAGCGAATCGCCCTGCGTATCGATCGTCACGTCATCCATCAGCCGCTCGCTCGACTCGATGTCGCCGAGCAGCCGCTCGACCTCGCCCGGCGCGCTCATCGCCAGTTCGATCGGCCGCGTGCCGAAGCGCGCAAGCAGTTCGTCGCGCACGTGGCGGGCGAACGGATCGGCGACGACCACGCACGGCGCGCCGTCGAGTTCGACCGGCAGCACGCGCCAGGTCAGCGCGTCGTGCAGCGGCAGCAGGTCGAAGCGCGTGCGCGCCGCGCGCAGCGCATCCGCGTCGACTGCGCCGATGCCGAGGCAGGCGGCCGCCTGTGCGAGCAGCGCCGCATCGGCGGCCAGCAACCCGCCGACGTACTGCGCGAAATCGACGCCCGATGCGTCGGATTCCGACTGCCAGCGTTGAACGATGTGTTCCGTTTTCATTGAATTTTCTCCAGTTGGACAGTGGAATCGCGAGCGCCTTGTCGCCCGGCTATCCGACGCTGCCGGCCAATTCGAAGATCGGCATGTAGAGCAGCAGGACCACCGCGCCGACCGTTGCGCCCACCGCGAGCATCAGGACCGGTTCGAACACCTTGCTGAGCATCTCGATCGCGCGGTCGAGCGCGCCGTCGTGAAACTGCGCGATGTGCTCGCACATCCCGCCGAGGTCGCCGCTCTGTTCGCCCACGCGCAACAGCCGCTCGGCGACCGACGTCGTCAATCCATGCGCGGCGAGCACGGCCGCGACCGGCCGCCCTGCGCGCATCTCGGTCAGCGCGACGGCGAGCCGCGCGCGAAAGTGCTCGGGCAACACCTTGCCGGACAGCTCCAGCGCCACGATCGCCGGCGTGCCGCCCGCGATCAGCAGGCCGACGGTCCGGTAGAACCGCGTGAGCGCGAACAGCGCGCAGATGTCGCGCACTTTCGGCGCGCGCCACATCAGGCGCTGCACCGCACGCTTGAACGCGGCCGAGCGGAGCGCCAGCGCCGCGCCGACGAACGACGCAGCGACCGCGAGCCCGACCGCCATCCCGTTCTCGCGCAGCAGGTTCGCCCACCAGAGCATCGCGCGGGCGGTCGCAGGCAATGTGGCGAGCGATTCGAACACCACCGCGAAACGCGGGATCACGAAGAACGCCATGAACAGCAGGATCGCGATGCCCACGCCGATCACGACCGCCGGATAGATCAGCGCGCCGATCACGCGCTTGCGAACCTGTTCGATTCTCACTTCGTATTGCTGATAGCGCTTGAGGACGAGCGGCAACTGACCGCTGCCCTCCGACGATTCGATCGTCGCGACGAGCAGCGGCGGAAAAATGGCGGGCTGCTGCGCGAGCGCCTTCGACAACGGCTGCCCCTCGACCATCACCGCCAGGATCCGGTCGATCACGTGCTTCGCATCCCGGCCCGAATCCGCCTTGTCGCGCAGCGCCTCGAGCGCCTCGATCAGCACGAGGCCCGCGTCGAGCAGCGTCGACAATTCCTGCAGGAACAGCGCGAGCGCGAACTTCGGCGCCCGTCTGCGACGCCCGAAACGGGCATCGCGCCGCACCTCGAGCACGACCGCGCCCTGCGCCGCGAAGCGCGCCCGCACGTCCGTCTCGCTTGCCGCTTCGACCACCTGCTGCGTGACCTTGCCGGCGGCAAGCACGCGTACCCGAAACGCGTCCATCGCTACCTCCGCCAGTCGTCGAGCAGCGCGAGGCTCGCGTCGCGATCGCTCGTCAGCGCGTGGTACACGCGCCAGACCTTGGTCGCATAAGCCTTGCGCGCGGGCTCCCGTTTCGTCGACGACCCGGCGTTGTACGCGCCGACTGCGTTCCACGTGTAGCCGTGCCGGTCGATGAATCCGGCGAGAATCGACGCGCCGGTGTCGATCGACGTGCACGGCTCGTCGATCAATCGCTTGTGCGTCACGCCGACCTTGACGAGACGCGGCAAATGCGAACTGTTGATCTGCATCAGCCCGATGTCGTAGGTGCCGTTCCGGTTCCAGTTCATCGCGCGCGGGTTCAGCGCGGATTCCACTTTCGCGATCGCGACCAGCAGCAACGGATCGATGCCGTGACGATCGCCCGCCCGGGTCCAGCAATCCTTGGCCGCGGCGCCGGACGCGCAGGCGGCGAACAGCGCCACCCCCGCGATCCAGCGGCGCGGACCCTTACATGCCATAGACGAGGTCCGCATCGAGACCACTCCCGCCGACACGACCGTCCCGTCCGAGCGACACGATCTCCGCCTCGCCTTCGCGGCCCGGCACGTTCCATTGGTAGGCGCGGCCCCAGCCGTCCTTCGGCACCGCCTTCGCGAGGTACGGACCGTTCCAGCCGTCGCTGCCTTGCGGCTGCGCGACCAGCGAGTCGAGCCCTTCGTCGGCCGTCGGATAGCGGCCCGTGTCGAGCCGGAATTGCGTGACCGCGTCGCCCAGCGTCTTCATCTGCGCTTCGGTCGACTTGACCTTGGCCTTGTCGACCTGCGAGAACAGCTTCGGACCGACATAGCCGGCCAGCAGCGCGATGATCAGCAGCACGACCAGCAGCTCCAGCAGCGTAAAGCCCTGCTGGCCGCGGCGCGTTGCCCATTTCCGGTAGTTCTGTTTCACGTCGTTTGCCCTCTGTAGAGATCCCGGCACGGCGTCGCGGCCGGGGGCCGTCGTGTTGCAGACGGCAGGTGAGTGAGGCGCTTTCGGAGAGGTGGTTCGATTGAAGGAAAGCGCCGATCGATGAGGTCATTTTCCCGGGGGAAGGGAAGCGTCACCACCTTCATCAACGAAATATCAAAAACGGTTTTGAATCGGCCGACTCGCGACCGCGCGTCAGCAAAAAAGCCGCGCGCATGGCTGCGCGCGGCTCAAGTCATCTCCTTGTCAGGTCGTTACTTGCTGCAGGCGCCCAGGTCCTTCCACACCTTGCCGGTATGGTCGGCGCCCGTCGATGCCGGATCGCCCGGGACCTCGTTCTGGGTCCACCAGCGCGCCTCGTACGTGCGGCCGTTGTGCTGCACCTTCGCACCGCCCGTGTAGGCCGTCCCCTGCTTCCATGCAGCCTGGCACTGAGCGCCTTCGCCGCCCGATTCGCCGGTCAGCTTGAACGTGGTGGTTTCCTGCTTCAGCGTGCCGCCCTCGATCTGCGACGTCGCCACGGCCGTGTGGTCGCCCGCCTTCGCGTTCGCGATATCGACGTTCACGTCGCCCTGCATGCGCATCGTCGACGACTTCGAGCCGACCAGCGAGTTCGCCGCGTCGTAGACCTTCACCGTGACGTTCGTGTCCTTCGTGTGATTGAACTTCAGGAAGAACTTCGCGGTCGCCTTGCCGTTCTGGATCTTGAACTCGCCGTTGTTCGAAATGCTGAAGCCTTCGTCGAGGCCGCCTTCCGGCTGGTGATCGATCGTCGTCTCGGTGCGCACGATGCCGCTGGTGCTCTTCGAGAACACGTCGTTCTTGCCAAGCGCGGGCTCGATGCGGCCGTCGCGCTCGACGCCGGCGATCAGGTTCGCCGCCTGCGTGCGGTTGATTTCCTTCGCGAGCAGCATCGGCCACATGTTGCGTTCGCCCTGCTGCGCGGAGCCGATCGTCACCGTGGTCTTCATCGACGGCACTTCGCCGCCCGACTTGAACACGCGGTTCGTGACCTTGTCGCCAGTCTTCAGGTCCATCGTCGGCGCGATGCTGCCGACGTTCGACCAGTTCGGCTTGCCCGGATCGGTCGGGCCGCCGGCGTCGGTGATGTTCAGGTCGGCCACGTTATAGAACATGCCGGCCGTATCGCCGACGTGCCACGTCGTCAGCATCACGTGATGGCCCTTCTTGTCCGACGGGATCGTGCAGCCGTGCGGGCCGATCTCGTCGGCTTTTTTCATCCCGCCGTCGATCGTGCAGAACGGCGCCAGGTCGAACTGCTCGCGCGTGAGCTTCGCGTTCGGATTCCAGCCCTGCTTCGTCAGGTAGTACTTGAATTCCTTCGTCACGTGCGGCGCGGTGAACGTCCACTTGAACTTCTGCGCGCCCGGCTTGATGTCGGTGATCTTCCAGCGATCGACCGACTGCTCGTTGAGCTCGCTGAACTGCGTCACGCCGCCGCTCGCGATCTCGCCGTCCGGCGCGCCGGCTGCCGGGAAACCCTGCTTGCCTTCGATGCTTTGCGGTTCGTAGGTGACCGAACCGCAGTTGAAGTTTTCGACCTTGCCCGCCTTCGAACTGCACAGCAGGCCGCGCGACGGCGGCTCCGACAGGTAGCCGTGGGCAAACGCGGCTTGCGCGAAGAACATCGACGCGCAGGCTACGAGCGGCGACAGGGTAAAGAGGGTCTTTTTGGCTGATCGGGTTCTCATCTGATTCCGTTGGGTTGAGCGTTGAATGGAGTTGCCTCGTTAAGCGAATCGCGAACGATCCGCCGGAATGTGCGTGACGTATGTCCTGCTGACGAAACGCTGGGTGCAGTATCGTCAGGCGCCGCGCTTCGGCGTACCTTCCTGAACGATCTCTCAAAGAATCGTCGCCCCCAGCCCGCCCGCTTTTAGATTGCGTTGAGAATCGTTGCCGCCATGCCGCCCTCGAAAAAGAATGTGCTCGCTTTCCCGCACTTTTTTCAACACCCGGATGGATGGTTATCAAATTGAAATCGCATAAACGCACTCCCGACATCGTGATCCGCCGCCGCTCCCTGCGTCGTGCGCACGTTGCCTATGCCGCGCTCGCCGCGGCCAGCGCACTGAGCTTCGCGAACGCCGCGCTGGCCGCGCCCGGCAAGCCCAGCCTGAAGCAGTACGAAATCACGTCGCAGCCGCACGGCTTCGTCGAGATCGACATGCAGAAGGCCGGCGTCGCGCCGTACAAGGACATCGTCAAGCTGAACAAGAAGGTCGACGTGCCGCTGCCGTTCGACATCTGGAGCAACGGCACCGCGGTGAAGGCGGTCGCGGTGGTCAACGGTGTCGTCGATCCGGCATCCGAGGTCCGGATGACGCCCGGCGGCACGCAAAGCGGCCAGGTCGTCGCGAACGTGAAGACGCCCGGCGTGAAGAAGATGCAGGTTCGCGTGATCGACGCCAACGGCGCCTCGACCGACAGCGCGCCGCTCGACGTGGTCGTGTTCGACACGATTCCCGAACTGGCGGACGACCTGCCGAACAATGCGAGCAAGAACCACAAGCCGTATGCGAACACGACCGACTCGGTGGTCGGCACCTACTTCGCGACCTGGTCGATCTACGATCGCAAGTTCAACGTCGACAACGTGCCGGTCGAGAACCTCACGCACATGCTGTACGGCTTCATCCCGATCTGCGGCGGCGCGGACGTGAACGCGTCGCTCGCGAAGGACCTGCCGGGCTCGTTCAATACACTGATGCAAAGCTGCAAGGGCCTGCCCGACTACAGCGTCGCGATCCACGACACGTACGGCGAGATGGCCAAGACCTTGCCGGGCCAGACCGCGAATTCGAAGCTCAAGGGCGTGCTCGGCCAGATGATGGCCGCGAAGAAGCGCAACCCGAACCTGAAGATCCTGCCGTCGATCGGCGGCTGGACGCTGTCCGACCCGTTCTTCGGGATGCACGATCCGGCGAAGCGCAAGGTGTTCGTCGATTCGACCGAACAACTGCTGCGCACGTGGAAATTCTTCGACGGCGTCGACATCGACTGGGAATTCCCCGGCGGCAAGGGCGTGAATCCGTCGCTCGGCGATCCGGTGAAGGACGGCCCGCTGTACGTGACGCTGATGAAGGAACTGCGGCAGATGCTCGACAAGCTGTCGCAGGAAACCGGCAAGACCTACGAGCTGACGTCGGCGATCGGCGCGGGCAAGGACAAGATCGACGTGGTGAACTACAAGGAAGCCACGAAGTACATGGACTACATCTTCGACATGACGTACGACTTCTACGGTGCGTTCAGTCTGACGGAGCTGGGCCATCAAACCGCGCTGTACGCACCGAACTGGAAGCCCGACACCGCGTACACGACGCACAACTCGATCAAGGCGCTGCTCGCGCAGGGCGTCGATCCGAAGAAGCTCGTGGTCGGCGCGGCAGCGTATGCGCGCGGCTGGAACGGCGTGCACGGCTATGCCGACGGCAATCCGTTCACCGGCACGGCGACGGGCCCGCACAAGGGCCAGTGGGAGCCGGGCATCCTCGACTACAAGAAGCTCAAGGCGGAGATGATCGGGCCGAACAACGCCGGCATCAACGGCTACGAATACCACTACGACCAGACGGCCGAAGCGCCGTACGTGTTCAACAAGGGCACCGGCGAACTTCTCACGTTCGACGACGAGCGCTCGGTTCTCGCCAAGGGCGACTACGTGCGGGCGCATCAGCTGGGCGGCCTGTTCTCGTGGGAAATCGACGCGGACAACGGCGACATCCTGAACGCGATGCACAAGGGCCTCGGTCACGGCGACGAAGGCGGCGGCGGTGCCGAAAACCATCCGCCGGTCGCAAACGCGGGCGCCGATCTGACGGTGACCGGGCCGCAGACGGTGACGCTCGATGCGTCGAAGTCGCGCGACCCCGACGGCGACAAGCTGAGCTTCAAGTGGGAACAGGTCGGCGGCGATCCGCTGAAGCTCGTCAATGCGACGAGCGCGACCGCGAGCGTCGACGTGCCGTCGGTCAAACAGGACACGAAGTACACGTTCCGCGTGACGGTCACCGATCCGGCCGGGCTGAAGGATACGGCGCAGGTGGTCGTGACCGCGCAGGCGGACGCGACGGTCGAGCCGCCGCCCGCCGAGAACCGTCCGCCGGTCGCGCACCTCGGCGGCCCGGCAACGGCTGAAGCCGGCCAGGCCGTGACGCTGTCGGCCGCGAAGTCGACCGACCCGGACGGCGACAAGCTGAGCTTCAAGTGGAACGTCCCGACCGGCATCAACGCAACGCCGAGCGGCGCGACGTTGAACTTCTCCGCGCCCGAACTCGCGAAGGACCAGTCGTTCACGTTCTCGGTCACCGTCAGCGACGGCAAGCTGTCGAGCAGCGCCAAACATACGGTCCTCGTGAAGGCGAAGGATGCGGGTGGCGGTAACGGCGGTGGCGAAGGCGGCGGCAATGGCGGCGGCGAGTACCCGGCATACAAGGCCGGTACGCAATACAACGCTGGCGACATCGTGTCGAACCTCGGCAAGCTGTACCAGTGCAAGCCGTTCCCGTACAGCGGCTGGTGCTCCGGCGCGCCGGCGGCATACGAACCGGGCAAGGGCTTCGCGTGGAACGACGCGTGGACGCTCCATGGTGACGGCGGCAACGGTGGCGGCGAAGGCGGCGGCAACGGTGGCGGCAACGGTGGCGGCGAAGGCGGCGGTGAAGGCGGCGGCAACGGCGGCGGCGACCACCCGCAGTACAAGGAAGGGACGAAGTACAACGCCGGCGACGTCGTCTCCAACAACGGCAAGCTGTACCGCTGCAAGCCGTTCCCGTACACCAACTGGTGCTCGATGGCGGCCTGGGCTTACGAGCCGGGCAAGGGCACCGCATGGGACCAGGCGTGGGAGGAACACAAGGAGTAAGACCGACGACGTGCCAGGTCCGGCCGGCCGCGCCATCGCGGCGCCCCGGCCGATGTGAAACCCGCGTCCAACGACGCACAACGGCAAATGCCTGAATCGCCCCCGCCTCGTGCGGGGGCGTTTTCGTTTCGGGACCGGGCGATGCGCGGCCGTTTCAGGCGTCGGTCTCCCGTGTCGGCTTCCGGCGCTTGCCGTGCCGCCGCGCGTGCATCCGTACGCCGCAGGATCAGCCTGCAAACGCGCCGGATGGTGCGCGCGATGGCCGACAGGGCCGGGCCGCCGGATCGTCATCGCCTGGCGGCATTCGCGGCCTCGCCGTCGTGCGGTAAGCGGTAGGCGGTAGGCGGTACGACAGCAAGACGCACGCAACCCTTTCACGCTTCCTTCCGCCCGAGCCGGGCACACGTGACGTCATTCGACACGCTGTCCGGGCCTCGGTATTCGTCGTCGTGACGAATGCCGCGCCGAAACGCAAAAAGGCCGGACCCGCGCAGCACGGGGTCCGGCCTTTCATCGATCGAGTTTCAATCCTCGCCCGGCTTCGGCAAAGCGCACGCCCGCGCTGCCGTTCCGGTACCCGGCGGTTACGCGTCTTCGAGCATTTGCGCGGCGGCTCTCGGCAAGCGTATGGTAAAGCGGCTGCCCTGCCCCGGCGCCGACGTCACCTCGACCGCTCCGCCGTGGCGCTCGATCACCGCCTTCACGAACGGCAGCCCGAGGCCGACACCGCGGCTTGCGTCGCGATACATGCCGGCCACCTGAAAGAACGGCTCGAACAGCCTCGGCATCGCGTCGGCCGGAATGCCGATCCCCTGATCCTGCACCGCCACCGACACCTGCCGGTCGTCGGCGTCGATCCAGACGTCGATCTCCGTCTCCTCGGCCGAGTACTTGATCGCGTTGTCGAGCAGATTGGTCAACGCGCGCAACAGCATGTCGCGATTGCCGAGGACGAACACGTCGTCGCCATCGTAATGCGGGCCCTCGACGCGGATGCGCTTCGCGTTCGCGCTGTGCCAGACATGATCGGTCGCTTCCGTCGCGAGATCGTTCGCGGACATCGGCACGTACGCGTGCGTGTCGAGGTGCTCGGCGCGCGACAACTGCGTGAAATCCTGCGCGACGCGCAGGCTGTAGTCGACGAGCTTGTGCAGGTCGGCCAGGAAATCCTCGTCGCTCGCGCCGTCGGCCCGGTTGCGCTCCTCGAGCAGCGACAGCACCGTCGACAGCGGGTTGCGCAGATCGTGCGCCATGTGCCGCAGCGTGCGCCGGTCGCTTTCGACCGCGGCCTTGATGTTGTGGATATCGACGAGGCAGATCATGCTCGCGGTCGAACTGTGCTGGTCGCCATCGCCGAACGGCGTCACCATCACCATCTGCGTGCGTCCGTTCAGCGCCAGCTCGGCCGAATGGATCTTGCCGCTCGCCTTCGCGGTCAGCACTTCGTCGCGCACGATCGACAGCACGCGCCGTACCGCCGCGTCGCCGTCGGCGTCGAGCGCCGCCAGCATCGCGCGGCCGCGTGCGTTGCACATCAGCATCTCGCCACGCTGTTCGACGAAGATCGGATACGGCAGCGTCTCGATCATGTCGACATACGCCGTCCGCCATTCGCGAATGCGCTGCATCGCGAGGTCGACTTCATCCGTCGTCGGCAGCCCGCTGTCCGCGCCGGCCGCGGGCGGCAAGCCGACGAACGCGTGCTGGCCGGCCAGCCCGCGCAGCATCCCGTATTCGCTCAGCAGGAACGCCCGCAGGCTGCCGGCGCGCCGCCAGCCGCATATCGCGAAAATCAATACGCACACGGCAAGCAACGGTCCGATCGGCGTCCAGTACGACCCATGTACGAGCAGCAGCATTTCGGCGGCGACGAACGCGGCCAGCCACCCGATCGCGAATGCATACATGCGCCAGCCCGGCACCAGCAGGCAGATCAGCAGCATTCCCGTCGCGACCGCGATGCTGACGGCGACCCGGATCGCCATCGGCTCGCGCCACAGGATGTGGCCGTCGATCAGCGCCTGCGTCACCAGCGCGTCCACCTCGACGCGGCGCAGCTGTCCGCCCGCCGACGTCGACAGGTCGTAGACGCCGGAAAGATCGGACATCGTGTCGCCGACGAAGACGATGCGGCCGCGCCACGCCGACTCGGGGATTCGCCCCTTCAGCACGTCGACGTACGAATAGCGCTCGAGATCGAAGCGCGCCGGCAGGAGCAGCGCAAGCGAGCGCGCTTCGACATGCCCCATCCGGGACACGTGATCCTGTACGTGAAGGTGCACGTCGCCGGCCGGCAGCGACCTTCCCGCGACACGAATCGCCTGCAGCGCGACGTGCGACAGTTCGTGATCCGAATCGCCGGCCCGCACGTACGGCACAATGCCCTGCACCAGATGGTCGCTGCCGAGCACGACGCTGCGCTGGCCGACGGCCGCCGCCGCGCCGCGCAACCGCGGCGCGGGCAGCAGCACGGTGTGGGCGCGCGTGCCCTCCGGCGACACGTGGGCGGGCAGCACGACCCGCCCGTGCCGCGCGAGCGCAGCCACGAGCGCGTCGTCGCCGCGCGCCGGGCTGAACATCGTCATGTCGAGCACGACGCTCGATGCACCGCCCAGACGATCGAGCACTTGCGCATGAGCCGCTCGCGTATAGCTTGCATCACCGCCCAGTTCGGCGACCGTCTTCCTGTCGATCGAGACGACGACGACATCGTCTCGCGCGCCGTAATCGATACCGGTCGTCACCAGATTCCAGTAGAGACGGTCGAGCGGAGACAGCAGCGTCTCGGCCGCCGGCGTACAACTGAGCACGGCCAGCAAGGCCACACCGGCCGACAGCGGCCACACGGCGGGCCGCGCGGATGTCGCGATCTTCCAGACTCGATTGAGCCAGTCAGGCATCGGATGGCATTCCTCGTTATTGTTTTATTTACCCGAGTTCGATGGTGCGCATTTCCTGAATTGTCTTGCGGCGGATCGGCCGCATTCTTCTTCGCACCGGCGATCCCCTCGGGTTCATCAACACACAACCGCGCCACGTTGGGCTGCCGGTTACCAGGCCGACATGGTGCTCGAATCGCTTTGATTTTTTTCAAGTGCCAGAGTCAATTATCTCTTGTCCCATAGGATTTATACAAACTTTAGTACTTGTCTTATCACTTGAAATTGAACGTCAGGTCGATGACAAAGATGGACGGCATCCTGTCGCCGTTGCCTGCGCGGCCGGACCACGGATCGCGGGCCTGGCTCTCGGCGAGACGGGACCACGGCGCCGGAACCTCGCCGCGCAACGGGGATACTTCGGATTCGCCGAGGCGAGAACGGGCGATCGAGCGTGAACGCATATTTTTTGCGGGGGCCCAATGAAATTGGGTTGACAGCTACTCGGGACCGGCTATAATTGCGGTCTTTCGCGTCGCAGCAAGCGAAACGTGCCCAGGTGGCGGAATTGGTAGACGCACTAGGTTCAGGTCCTAGCGGTGGCAACATCGTGGAGGTTCGAGTCCTCTCCTGGGCACCACTTATACTTCCAGAGACTTCCAATAAGGTCTTCTGGAACCTCGGAGAAGCCCGCCATTGCGGGCTTTTTCGTTTTTGCGCGTCCATCACGATCTACTGAGAACCGTGGCAAGCCAGCACCAAAGTGGTACATTTTTCGGCACATCGAAAGTTCGAGTTGTCCGAATGTACCAATCTGGAGGTGCCCACAATGTCTCTGACTGCCAAGCAGATCGAAGCGGCCAAACCGTCGAACCGTGACTACATCCTCAATGACGGTGATGGGCTATTCCTCTTCGTAGCCACCAGCGGTACGAAGAGCTGGCACTTCCGATTCACTCTGGCCGGCAAGCGCGCTCGCGTATCCTTCGGCGTGTTCCCCACCATCTCCCTGCAACGCGCGCGCGAGCTTCGGGCACAAGCCATCATCCAGGTTGCCAACGGCGTCCATCCGAAGGTCCGAAAGTCAAAGGCAAACGATTCTGCAGAAGACGCCGACACGTTCCAAGCGGCGGCAGAACTTTGGTACAAGGGCAAGGTGGATGCCGGCCGAGCAGCCACGACGCTCAACAAATTCCGCACGTATCTTGACAAGGACATCCTTCCCGAATTGGGGCGTATGCGCGTATCGGCCATCACGCGTGCCGACTGCGCCCGAGTACAGGCACGCATCGAAAAACGTGACGCGCTAAATGTTTCAAAAAAGGTCCGTGGCTGGCTCCGAGAGATCTTCAGCCAAGCCATCGCCCGCGGAAAGTGCGAATACAACCCTGCCTCAGAGTTGAGAGTCATTGCCAAGGAGGCTCCCCGGGCGCGTCCGTATCCTCACCTGCTCGAACCCGAACTTCCCGCGTTTCTGCAAGCCCTTGAGCGCTCGACAAGCCGTTTCATTCAGCGTGCAGCCGCCTGGATGACAATTTGGACTGCCAGTCGCCCTGGGATGGTGCGGTTCGCCGAGTGGGCCGAGATTGATTTCGACAGCGCCTGTTGGACCATTCCTGGCCCCAAAATGAAGATGCGCCGGGACATCGTCATCCCCCTGCCCACCCAACTCATCGATCTGCTGCGTGAACTCTTCAAACTCACTGGACAACACCGATACCTGTACCCGGGTATCGGCTGGAAAAACGTTGTCATCAGCGAGAACACGATCAACCGCGTCTTCTCAGGGATCGGATACAAAGGACGCATGGTGGGACATGGCACACGCCATACGGCAAGTACCTTATTGCGCGAGCACGGCTGGAACAAAGACCACGTAGAAATGCAGTTAGCCCATGTCGAAGAAGGTACTGCTGGTGACTACAACCAAGCCCTGTATCTACCTCAGCGCTCCGCCATGATGCAGTGGTATGCAGACTACGTCGAAGCACTGAGGCAGGGCCTAACTGCGCAGCAGCTTGAAGCATTTTCTCGTCGCGTCAATGTCTACAAACGTCATCACGAACCTAGGCCAGTCCGCAAAGGACCGTCAGCAGTATCACGGTGAAAGAGGTCAGCGCCAATTGAACTCGCAGGAGTTGACTCCGAAGTCCATGCGCAACATCACTGCCGATTGGGGGCGGGCTGCTCACGGTTAGAAACGGCCATGAATCAGTTTGCCAGCTTTCCCACGTCGATCCCGACAAAGTGAGCGCCACGTACAGCCATCGATTCCGTCATGATCGAAAACCTCGACAGGCTGATCGACGCAGTCTCCGCGAGCCTAAAAGAGACGAAGTGGTCAACCACCGGTATCAGCCAAAACGATGTCCGCAGCCAGTGAACCTCATGGTCGGTTGACAGAAAAGCGGTGGAACTAGCGGTTCGCACCAGAGCTCCCATGCGACGTCATGTGAGTACCGGGCAGTGTCAACCGAGCTACCGAGTAGTTGCCACTGCGTGGTCGCGGCCGCCTCCTACCCTTCAATTTCCGCCAGATCCGGCAAATGTTCGCCGCTGGCAGCTTGCCGATACCACCCCGCTCTCCGGGTATTTTTAAAATCAAAAACACTAAACCAATAGAGCTTCGCTATCATTTCAATCTCAAAAAACAGTAGGACAACTCTTGAATTTAACTGTTGTTGAAAAAATAGCAGTACTCATTGTGCGACGGCACTTAGCCGACCATCCGCCTCCCCTTCTGAGCACAATGCACAAGCAGGCAAGCAAGGAGCGGTTTTCCAGCTCGGCATGCGTGTTGGATTCATTCGTACAAGTACGCTTCAAACGCCCAAATGCAGGGGGCGCAAGACAACAAAAGTGGCCGTGTCGCACACGACTGCTTGACTTCGCTTGACGAGCCGGTGCTTCTACCGATAAGGCTGCTACTCGCAGCCAGCGGTTCTTCATCGCTGCGGAGCGTTGCACACCGCTGTAAGGAAACTTCCCAGATTTCTCTGGCTTATCGCTGATCCCGTCGGCGAAGCTCGTTCTCCTTGGTGTCCTGGCCTCGCTCCGTTCGCTCGAGCTGAAGGGCCTTCTCTCACAAAAACAACAGGGAGCTACACCATGCGCATCCGTCAATTGCAGTATTTCCTCATCGTCGCAGACGAGCAGAGTTTCACTCGCGCCGCAGCCCGAGCACATATTCGCCAATCACCGCTTTCACGAGCCATCAAGGAGCTTGAAGAGGAACTCGGGGTAGTATTGTTCGAGCGCAGCAAAGGGCGTATCCGCTTGACCTGGCCGGGGAAGGTTTTCCGCGAAGATGTACGGCGATTACTCGCTTTCCTCAACAGCGCCCGCGCTCGCGCTAAGGCTGCCGAGCATGGGTATCGAGGACATCTGCGCATCGCCTTGACAGACGGCTTGGCCCAGCCGCGCATGGCAGAACTGTTGGCAATGTGCCGGGCTGAAGAGCCTTTGACCGAGGTGCGCGTGCTGGAAATGACCGTGAGCGAAATGGCTCATGCGCTCAAACTCGATCAGGTTGATGCGGGTTTCACCGTGCATTCCGGCTATGGATCGGAGAACCTTGTCAAAGAGGCGGTATGGACAGACCGAATCGTGTTTGCCCTCCCTGCGCGCCACCCACTGCTGATCCGAGACAAACTGCCCTTGGATGAAGCCATCCAGTATCCAATGATCATCTGCCATCCTGAGCGCTGCGCGGGAGGATTCGACATACTCAACCGGATGTTCCGCGATGCCGGACTCGCAGAACCACTGGTCGCCGAGTACGTTTCCGGACATGAGCTGATGATGACGATGGTTGCCGCCGGATATGGCATCGGCTTGGCTCTGGACTCACAAGTTGCGCTTTACGGTCATCCCAATGTCGTCATCCGACAAATCCGCGACGACGTCGAAGAAGCATCTACGTTCCTGGTAAGGGCCAAGCGCCCTTCTTCTCCAGAACTTGAGAGATTCGTCCTACGGGCGAAGAATATCGGCTCGCAAATAACGTAGCCGTGCGGCAATAGAGCCGACTGCAACGTTGTGCCCAACCCCACAAGGCCATGCAATATTTGTCTGGATCCAGACGGTATATGTGGTTACTTCTGCAACGAATTTATCCCTCCGCAGCGCAACCGGCCGCCCACCATCGATCTCCGCAATTGATCCGGTCGACAAATCTCACTCGGCAAATGTCATTGCGACGACAGAACGGCTCCTGAGCGAGACCGTTCTTGTCTAGGTTCAGACGCAAACGATCTTATGGCAGCCAGCGGCCGACTGTACCGGCCGTAGCTTGCAAACATCGCTATTGCTTCACTTTTCGAAGCACCCAAGACTGCTCCTTACAAATTGCCTTCGTGACAGGGGCCAGTCGAACGCGCAACGGAAAGAATATGGATGGTTGCCGATTCCTATTGCTCCGGGAAAGCCAAGAGCTACTGCCTCCTAATACGAGTCATGCCAAGCGATGCCACTGGACCCTACTGAGTATTTAGGAATGCCACCAATGAAGCAGAAGAACGAGATCAGCGCGCCAGCGACCGAGCGTCGCATTCTTCGCCGCCCGGAAGTGGAAGCCAAGACAGGCTTCAAACGCGCTCACATCTATAACTTGATGAAAGAGGGAAAATTTCCGAAACCGATTCGCCTCGGAATTCGCGCGGTCGGCTGGGACTCGCTTGAGATCGATCAATGGATCGCTGAACGCAGTCAAGAGCGAGCCTGATCATGGTGGTTACCTCTGTCATCTCCACCAAGGGTGGTGTCGGCAAGACCACGGTCGCCGCAAATCTAGGGGGCCTTCTCGCCGACGCGGGATTGCGCGTGCTGCTAATCGACCTCGACTTGCAGCCTACCCTGTCGTCCTATTACCAACTGGCCTACCGCGCGCCAGCGGGTGTCTACGAACTGCTGGCCTTCAATGAGCGCGCACTTGCCACACTCGTGTCGCGCACGGTCATCGAGCGTCTGGACGTGATTTTGTCGAACGACAGCCATCGACAACTGAACACCCTGTTGCTGCACGCACCAGACGGCCGGCTCAGACTTCGAAATCTGCTACCGGCATTCCAGGAACACTACGACCTGGTGCTCATCGATACCCAGGGGGCACGCAGCGTCATGTTAGAGATGGCGGTCCTCGCATCGGACCTCGGCGTGTCTCCGGTCACGCCGGAAATCCTCTCAGCTCGTGAGATGCGCCGCGGCACGCTGCAACTGATGGACGATATCGCGCCTTATCGCCATCTAGGGGTTCCGCCCCCGCCGCTGCACCTGCTGATCAACCGAATGCCCGCGGTTTCCACCAACGCCAAATTGATCCAGCGGACATTGCGGCAACTATTCGATGAGCAGCCCGGGATCCAAGTCCTGCATAGCGAAATCCCGGCAAACGAAGCGATCCACCGTGCTGCGGTACAAGGTTTGCCAGTACATCGCGTCGAGCACCGCCGGCCTGGCGGGCGAGTCGCGCCAGCGGCGCTCGACGTCATGCAAGGGCTGGCAACTGAATTGTTCCCGCAGTGGCATGAGCTGTTCAGTCAGGTAACCGGAAAGTCCGACCAGAGGGGTATCCATGCCGAACGCTCGTGACTTGGCGCGTGGACACAAACAATTGCTGCCGCTGATCGAATATGCCCTGAGTGAGGGCTGGACGGTTTCCCGAACCCACGGTGGCCACCTGCGCTTCGTCAAGCCCGGCTTGCCGCCGATATATACCAGCTCTACAGGCAGCGATCACCGCGGCTGCCGTAACGCGCGGGCCATGCTGAAAAGAGCGCAGCGACAAGTGTCGTCCGAGCACGACGGCGAGGGAGGAACTCGCCATGGCTGAACTTTCCACCCAGCAGATGGCAGACAAATTACTGAGCGGCGGGTTCACGCACGATGGCCCCGCGGTACATTCCCTGTCCGACCCGATCGCCGACACGCAGGTCGTTGTCACACTGGATGAGCTGCGTCCGTATGAACACGATCCGCGGCTGACACGTAATCCGCGCTACGAGGAAATCAAGGAGTCGATCCGTGAGCGCGGCCTGGACGCACCACCGCCCATTACCCGGCGGCCGGGTGCAGCGCACTACATCATCCGTAACGGAGGTAATACCCGTCTGGCAATCCTGCGCGAACTGTGGACCGAAACGAAGAATGAGCGCTTCTTCCGCGTTGGCTGCTTGTTTCGCCCCTGGCCGGAGCGCGGTGAGATCGTCGCGCTCACGGGCCACTTGGCCGAAAACGAACTGCATGGTCGTCTCACGTTCATTGAGCGCGCTCTAGGCATCGAGAAAGCGCGCGAGTTCTACGAGCTGGAAAGCGGCGTATCCGTGAGCCAGTCCGAACTGGCCCGCCGCCTTGCCGCCGACGGCTATCCGGTGCAGCAATCGCACATCAGTCGCATGGCTGACGCAGTGCGCTATCTGTTGCCCGCGATCCCCACCGTTCTCTATGCCGGGCTGGGCCGCCATCAGGTCGAACGGCTGTCGGTCATGCGCAAGGCATGCGAGCGTACCTGGGAGCACTACGCCAAAAGCCGCTCCCTGCTTCTGGACTTCGACGGATTCTTTCAGGAGGCGCTGTCACAATTCGACACGCAGGTCGAGGAGTTCTCGCCGCAGCGCGTGCAGGACGAGTTGATCGGCCAGATGTCCGAGTTGCTGGGCATCGACTACGACGTGCTCGCCCTGGACCTAACCGAATCCGAAAGCCGCCATCGCGCCCTGGTCAGCGACCCAACACCGCCCCAGGCGGCGAACGCATTGGCTGAGCCCCGGGCCGTCGCGCGTCCACCTGTCGAACCAGCACCATCCGCCGCTGCGCCTGCCCCACCTGCGCCGCCCGCAGGTCGACCGTCCACCGCGCCCTCAACGCGCGAGGGCCGTGGGGATGCGAGCGAGACAGCCGCGGCAGGCCCTGCGGCAGCGTCCGGTGATCTGCTTCAGGAGCACATCGTCTCGCCGGCGCCGACGACCGAACGGCTCCAGTCCATCCAGCGCCTCGTCGCTGGCCGATTGGGCGATGCACTGCCACCCGATTTCTCGGCCAACGTGTTGCAATCCATCCCGGTCCAGGCCGGTGGGCTCTACCCCATCTCCGATGTCTGGTACATCGACCCCGGCCTGGACACGCCCGACCGCCTGCGTATTCACCTCGCGCAGTTCGCGCGCGAGATCGCAGGCGAAGCAGACGTCGGCGAGTGCATCGAGGACCGCCCCGACCGCATTGGCTTCGCATGTCGTGTCTGCGCCCCGGCCCCGTCGCCGCTGGGGCGTGCCGTGCTCGCGCTGCTGGCTTGCCTGGCCGGTCAGCAACCTGCAGACGTCGACTTGGACAATCGGCAGGTCGTCATTGACCTGCCGACACTGCTGTACGGCCATGGCGAGGCGGCCCGGAGATTGAGCGATACCGCACTTGTCAAGCTGTTCCGGCTACTGCGGCTGGCCCGACGCCTGCTGGATCTGGAAGCCGGGGCCGTGCGTCCCGGGACGTGAGCGAGGGAGGCCGGCATGTCAGCACCACACCCGCTCAACCAAGCCGTCCTCGCCCAAGCGCTCTACGATCTGCGCAATGGGCAACTACGTCGCTGCAAAGCCATGGGGTTTGGCGAGGAAGAACTGGATGCGCTCAAGCACCCCGCTCTGATCAGCGTGCTGGCCAACGCCAACGTCTCCTGGTGCTCCGTGACAGTCAATCGCGAAGTACTTACGCGCTTGCTCAAGCACGCACGGGATGTGGAGAAAGAGATTGCAACGGTCGATCGCATGCTCAGGCTGGGGGCGAGTACGGAGATGGTGAGCCGATTCTACGGCTTGACCCATCAGGAAGTCGCCATCCGACGCGAAATCCTCGGCCTGCCCAGGCGGAGGGGACGTCACCCCGTTCTGAACGCGGAACAGGACACGGAGCTGTGGCAGCAATGGAAGGCCGTGATCGGCAGCAGGAACATCGATCTGGAGGACGAAACCTCGATGCTTGATGCGGTGATGGACCTGGCCAATGACATGTCTCTGCCGCTGTCGGTAGTCTGGGCCACGGTCAAGAACTGGATCGACCAGCGGTTGGGATAGGCACATGGTTGTGGATGCATCAGGTCCTGCCTCCCTCGCCAATCTGTTCGAGGGTGCGCTGACGCAACTCGCGCCCGGATCAGGCGCAGCTTCGGGCGACGGCTTTCTCTTCAGCGGCAACCGGCACGACAGCGTGCCGCGGCGCCTGTTTCTCGATCGACGCCTGACGCCGCTGGAGCGCAACGCCTGGCAAGTGTTCCGGTTGATGCTGGGCGGCGATGGCGTGACGGCGTTCCCGACCTACGAGAAGCTTCGGCCATGGCTGGCGTCAATGCCCTGCGCCGGGCAAGCCTCCCATGAGACCGTGGCACGCGCGCTGACGCTGTTGCGCCTCACACGCTGGTTGAGCCTGGTGCGGCGCCGGCGCGATCCCAAGACCGGCCGCCTGCTCGGCAATCTGTACGTCCTGCATGACGAGCCGTTGACGCCGTTCGAGGCGATGCAGCTTGATACCGACTACCTGGAGCTGATCGGCCAGGCCCTCGGCCATTCGGCCAAGGCCATTCAGATCGTGGGCCTGCACACGCTCCAGGAAATTGCAGAAGACCCGCTACTGTCCGGCCGCGCGCTGCCATCGCGGCTGCAGGTACTCGCCGAACGCTTGGCTCGCCGGGGCATCGAGACGACAGAAAGTTATCCACAGGAGGACGCCTCTCGAGAATCCGAAGAAGGGATTTCGAGCCTACTTCGGAATGTCGAACTACTCTCTTCGGAATCCGAACCAGGCCGTAAAGTCCCGCCAAACGCCTCTCTTCGGAATTCGAAGCAGGACAGTACTGTACGTAGTAGCCGTATAAATGAAGTACGTACTACCGCGCAAGCGCGAGCGCGCGCACTAGGTGATCTGCAATGGCCCAAACGCTTCACGGAACTGAAAGCGGAGCAGCAGGCAGGCGCCAGGATGGCGTTGCATCAAGTGGACGACTCCCTACGGCAAGCCGTGCTGGATGAGTGGGCCGCACGTTGCGGCAACCATGCTATCCGTAACCCTGCGGGGTATCTGTTCGGCATCATTCAGCGCGCGATTCGCGGCGAGTTCAATGCGTGGGCCACGACAGCAGATGCGCCAACGACACCCGCACCCGCAAACGAACGGCCGCCACCGGCATCGTCTCCGCAGCCACAAGGCAAGCCTGTGCCGCCCGAGGTGGCCAAACGACATATCGAGAGACTGCGCAATCTGCTCACCAAGAAGTGAATGCCAGTCTGTAAGACGATGAAGTGGATGTCCATGGCTCTCTACAGAACTATCCCCTGGGGATAGCTCGCGCCGCTTGCGGCCATCACGCCCCAAACCGGGGCCTTGCCCATTTCGATTTGTTGACTGACTGCCTTCCGCTGCGCGCCGATGCTGGCGGCTCCTTGTCCAACAACGAGCGGCCACCATGGCAACCAATGAACCACTGCAACTGAATCTCGGCGCATTGCGCAGCGCGATGTCGCTGACCCTTCACACCCACCACGCCTCCCGCATCTGGCACGGCCGCGCCGCCGCGGAGGGCCGGCCGGGCATCGTCGGCCTGAACGGCTATATCTCCGTGATGAACAAGATGAAACGCGGCTCTGAACAAGACGACCCGTATAGCGACTGGTGGATGCTGCGCATCGAGGAAAAGCTCGATCAGACCAAAGCGATCTTGCAGTCGCTGCGCGAGCAGGTCGACCACGCGCTTGCTGGCGTGCCTGCGGCCTTGAGCCTGGGCGAGAACCTCAATGTGCAGCCAGTGAAGCTGCCCCTCTTCGTCAACGCGCAGCTCGGCTTTGCCGCCGTCTATCTCCTGGCCGACTACGACGACATCGCCCGCAAGCTCATCCTCGCCCACCACGCCGCGCTCATCGACCGCAGCACACTCGAACGCTGGCTCCACGAGGGTGCCCATGCGCTGCGCAGCCTGTTCTCGCTGGCCCAGCAGTATCGCTACTCGGGCTGCACCCGCGACGACTTTGCCTCGAAGAATGCCGCAGCGCAGGCAGCGCTGGAGAAGTTCGGCGAACTGCCGCAGGACGTGCTCGAAGGCGAGCGCCGCTCGAGGTTTGCGCCGCCCATTGCACGTCGTAGCCCGCAACAGCGCGGAGATAGTCCTGGTGCAATTGTTCAACCAGAGGCGCCGACGGACCAGCCCCCCGTGGCCGAGCCATCCGAGTCCAGCGATGGGGAGGAGGAACAGGCATGACCGCCCCGAACCGCGAAACCCGCTACTTCCAGGGCCTGCAACAGACAGCATTCATCGGTCTGGAACACGCAGCCTCTCTAAAAGGCCTTTTAAAACCTTTTAAAGGTAAGGGGGACTTTGAGAGCTGGGCCAACCAGTGCTTCGCCATGCGCGACGAGCTGATTGCCCTGGCGCAGCGGCAGGTGCTGACGCAGGCGTGCGGGCATCCCTTCCACCTTCTCGCCATCGAACTGGCCCAGCAGACCACTGGCGCAGGGACGGCTTTTCTGCGCTGGCGCAAGCACGACCGTTCGGCCATGGGCGTTGCCCTGTGGCAGGAAGTGATTGCCAGCAAAAGCACGCCGGCCAATTTGCTCCTGGACCTGCACGCGATCGAGCTGCAGCGCATCACGCTGAACATGCAGATCAGCCTGTTGCACACCCTGGGCAAACAGGCGCAGGAATGCGCCAGCAAGGCCGGCGCAGCAGACGACGCTTTTCTGCACCGGCTCAAGTCCATTCCCGCCGACTTGCGCAATCGCTGATCGCGCACGGCATCCCAGCATGCCCCAGGCCAACGAGGCACGGGGATTTCAACCACCGTGGAGGTAGCACATGAGCACGCATTTTTCCGGCGAAGGCAATGTCGGATCGCCCCCTGAGTACCGCGAATTTCCCAATGGCAACGACGAACCCAGCCGCCTCTTGCGCCTGAACGTTTATTTCGACAACCCCGTACCCAGGAAGGATGGCACCTTCGAAGACCGCGGCGGCTTCTGGGCGCCGGTCGAAATCTGGCACCGCGACGCCGAGCACTGGAAGAACATCTACGAGAAAGGCATGCGCGTGCTCGTCATCGGCCGCATGGAACGCGCCCCCTGGACGGACAACGAGGAGAAACCGCGCGAGACCTGGCAGATCAACGCGCGCAGTGTGGGCATCCTGCCCTACCGCATCGGGTCCGTGACCCTCAGCCCGAAATCGCAGGAGACCGCGCAGGAGGCAGCACCGAAGCCCGATGCGGCCCAGGATTCGACAGCATCGAAAGAGACGAGGCGCAGGAAGTAACCCGAAGTGACCAGGCATGGAGAGCGGCAGCAACAGTGATTCGCCGCCCTCCATGTACTCGCGTGTACTCGCGCACTATCCCCAGGGGATAGCTCCACCAACGTCCACTGACTTCCACGCGCTCCCGGTCCGCACACTTGCGGCCACCCACCCTCCCCTCACCAGTCATTCCCATTCCGTCAATGCGGGCGCCGCCGTGTGCGGCTTGTTAGCTGCTGCCACTGGTGGTGCTCGGCATCCTTGATCCCAGCAAATCCATAAACGACGGGAATCGTCGGGAATCGGGAGGACGGACATGCGCTTGTTTCTGTGCGAGAAGCCCTCCCAGGGCAAAGACATTGGCCGGGTTCTCGGCGCCACGCAGCGCGGTGAAGGCTGCTTGAGCGGCTCCGGTGTCACCATCACCTGGTGCATTGGCCACCTCGTCGAAGCAGCCCCGCCGGAGAGCTACGGCGAGCAGTACAAGCGCTGGTCCATCGAACAGTTGCCCATCATTCCCCAGCGTTGGCAGGTCGAAGTCAAACCGAAGACCGCCACGCAATTCAAGGTCGTCAAGGCGCTTCTGGCGAAGGCGACCCACCTCGTCATCGCAACCGATGCCGACCGCGAGGGCGAGCTTATCGCACGCGAGATCATCGACTTGTGCGGCTACCGCGGCCCCATAGAGCGGCTCTGGTTGTCGGCGCTCAACGATGCGTCCATCCGCACCGCGCTTGGCAAGCTGCGGCCCTCGGCCGAAACCTTGCCGATGTACTACTCGGCGCTGGCGCGCTCGCGGGCGGACTGGCTCATGGGCATGAACCTCAGCCGCTTGTTCACCGTGCTCGGGCGAAAGGCGGGCTACGACGGCGTGCTGTCTGTCGGTCGAGTCCAGACGCCGACACTCAGGCTCGTGGTAGACCGCGACCGCGAGATCGCGGCCTTCGTCTCCGTGCCGTTCTGGGCCATCGACGTATCCCTGTCCGCAAGCGGCCAGGCCTTCACCGCGCAATGGGTTGCACCCGATGCCTGTACCGACGACGCGGGCCGCTGCCTGCAGCAGCCCGTCGCACAGCAGGCCGCGCAACAGATCCGCGCTGCGGGCAGCGCGCAGGTGGTGTCGGTCGAGACCGAGCGCGTGCGCGAAGGCCCGCCACTGCTGTTCGACTTGGGCACGCTCCAGGAGGTCTGTTCCAAGCAGCTCGGGCTCGACGTGCAGGAAACACTGGAGATTGCCCAGGCCCTGTACGAGACGCACAAGGCAACGACGTACCCGCGTTCGGATTGCGGCTACCTGCCCGAGAGCATGTTGGCCGAAGTGCCGACAGTGCTCGACAGCCTGCTCAAGACCGATCCCTCTCTGCGCCCGCTCATGGACCAGCTTGACCGCTCCCAGCGCTCGCGCGCCTGGAACGACAGCAAGATCACCGCCCACCACGGCATCATTCCAACGCTGGAGCCAGCCAATCTTTCCGCCATGAACGAGAAGGAGCTGGCGGTCTATCGGCTGATCCGGGCGCACTACCTGGCGCAGTTTCTGCCACATCATGAGTTCGACCGCACCGTGGCGAACCTCTCATGTGGCGGACAGACGCTGGTGGCTACAGGCAAGCAGGTCATCGTCGCTGGCTGGCGTCTGGTGCTGGCCGAACCCGATCATGAAGGTGGTGCCGGCGACGAGGGCGACGCCTCTGTACGCAGCCAGGTACTGCCCCCGCTACGCAAAGGCTTGGCCTGCCAGGTGGCCGATGTCGATATCAAGGCGCTCAAGACGATGCCGCCCAAGCCCTACACGCAGGGAGAGCTCGTCAAGTCCATGAAGGGCGCTGCGCGATTCGTGACGGACCCGCGGTTGAAGCAGAAGCTCAAGGACACGACTGGCATCGGCACCGAGGCGACTCGTGCGAACATCATCAGCGGCCTGATCGCGCGCGGCTATCTTGTAAAAAAGGGGCGCTCCATCCGCGCCTCAGACGCTGCGTTCACCCTGATCGATGCCGTTCCAGCAGCAATTGCAGACCCCGGCACGACGGCAGTATGGGAGCAAGCCCTCGACATGATCGAAGCCGGCCAGCTCACACTGGACGTGTTCATCAACAAGCAAGCCGCGTGGATCTCGCAGTTGATCGCGCAGCACGGCAGCACCACCCTGTCCATCAAGGTTCCATTAGGACCGTCATGCCCGCAGTGCGGCGCTCCCACGCGCCAGCGCAGCGGCAAGAGCGGTCCGTTCTGGTCATGCAGTCGCTACCCCGATTGCAAAGGCACGCTGCCGGTGGAATCCGGCACGTCCAAACGTGGTGCCTCGCGCCCTCGCCGCAGCAGCGGCAGCAGCCGCAAGGACACCTGACCGCCCCGTTTCCCGTGAGCCGTGACCGCCTCCAGCGACGCGGCTCGTGTCCCGCACGCCCTGCGGGACGCCCAGCGCGCAACGCCTTCCCTGTCTCATGTGCGCGTCCCGCCCAGCCGTCACCCGGCCGCGGGACATGAAGGTGACTTCTCCGCGAACCGCGCCACGCGCGCTCTGCTGATCCGCGTTTCTTCCGCCCACCTCGAAGGGTCTCCCGATGCCTTGCACAGGCCCGCAAGCCATCGGGAGACCCCTTGCGGTCAGCGGTATTCAGTGCCGGTGCCCGCCGGTGAAACACTGGGCTCCGTTTGTGTGTGGATACATGCCAGACGATGCCGGCCCCAACCACAACATGGGCCGGGTGTGATTGCTGACGGCAGACGGTTCCAACGACGACCAGGCTTGCCTATCAGTCCACGGGTGGTTTCCTCCTCCCGAGCCGAAGGCCGCAGGGCCTTCGGCGCCTTTCTCCTGCCCATCAACGCCTGGCCTGGTTTGACGCTGCTTCTAGCCATGGGCCACACGAACAGGAGAGACGACATGCACCCTCAACCTCACAACGCACCGCTGCAGTACGGCAGCGTTTGCAGCGGTATCGAGGCCGTAAGCCTTGCTTGGCAGCCGCTCGGCCTTCAAGCCGCCTGGTTCGCCGAGATCGAGCCGTTCCCGAGCTCCGTGCTCGCCCACCACTACCCCCGTGTGCCCAACCTGGGCGACATGACCGCGATCGCCCGCCAGGTTCGTGCCGGCACCGTGCCTGCGCCAGACATCCTGGTCGGCGGCACGCCGTGCCAGTCGTTCAGCGTGGCCGGCGCGCGCCGGGGACTGGATGACCCGCGCGGAGCCTTGACCCTTGCCTATGTGGAGCTTGCCAATGCCATCGACCAAACCCGCAGCCAAGACTGCCGCCCGCCCGTCACGCTCGTCTGGGAAAACGTCCCCGGCGTGCTCAGCGACCGCTCCAACGCCTTTGGCTGTCTGCTGGGCGCACTGGCCGGCGAAAGCCGTGCACTCGAGCCGCCAGGGGACAAATGGACGCACGCAGGTTACGTGTCTGGCCCCCGGCGCCGTATCGCCTGGCGCGTGCTCGACGCTCAATATTTCGGGGTCGCCCAACGCCGCAAGCGTGTGTTTCTTGTGGCAAGTGGTCGAGACGACCTCGATCCCGCCGAAGTACTTTTTGAGCGCTCGGGCCTGCTCGGGGATTCTTCTGCGAGCAACTCGCCGTGGCAAGAAACTGCCGGCGATGCTGGACCTGGCGCTGCGGCAGCAAGCGGATATGCCTCCTTGAGTCAGCCCTACGGCAAGGTCACGACAACGTTCGGCTTCAGCGGCGGCACTGGTCCCGTTGATGTAGCGGCATGCCTGATGGCAGCTGGCCCGAAGCATGACATTTGCACCGAGACATTCATGGTGCAGGCGGTGGCGGGGAACATCAGTCACACCTTAAGTACCGCGAATGGTGGCAAAGGCAGCAGCGAGGACGGCACCGGTAAAGGTGTGCCGATCATCGCCTTCACGGCCCAGGGGAGCGGAGCCGATGCCACGATGGGAATGACGCCGACACTACGTGCCGGCGGGCATCGCGACAGCCACGCGAATGCCGGTGTGGTGCCCGCCATTGCCTTCGCGCAGAATTCGCGCGGCGAGCTGCGGCTGGAATCCGGCCACGGCCAGTTGATCGGGGCTCTTTCGACGGGGGGCGGCAAGCCCGGCCAGGGCCGGCCGATGGTGATCAGCGTGGCACTGCGGGGTCGTGAACAGGGAGTGGCCGCGGAGCTTGGCGGTCAAGTTTCGCCCACACTCCGCGCCTCGGGCGGTGGCGGCAAGGGGCATGTGCTGACGTCCAGCCACGCAGCACATTTCCACTACGACTGGAAGGATCCCGGGCCCGGCGACTGGTCGCAGTGGCGGGTAAGGCGGCTGATGCCAGTGGAATGCGAACGCCTTCAAGGCATGCCCGACAACTACACGCAAGTCCCCTACCGCGGCAAGCCAGCCGCCGACGCCCCGCGCTACAAAGCGCTCGGTAACTCGATGGCCGTCCCTTGCCTCGCATGGCTGGGCCACCGGCTGCTGCAGTGTCTGCACAAGGCGGAATCGACCGCTGCGGATTGATGCACGACACAGCGATCAAGTCGCGCCATTCTCACTCCCGCATTGCCGAGGTATCGGACCATGCCAGCAGCCAGGGTCTTTCACGCTGCGCCGCGGGCTCTCCGCGCTGACCTGCCTTGTCCGCAACGCATCGTGCCGCGGACACGCGTCCATTCAGGGCGCCGATGCCGTCTCTCCATCGGGCGCTCGCGCCCATTCATTCCAAGCCGGCCTATCCGTCGCCAACGCGCTCCCTGCGCTGCGCGTCGGTGCGCGCCACTTCATCCCAGGAACCAAGCCATGAGCACCATCCGTCTTCAAACCAACCAGAACCGTCTGATCGCCAACTTGCGCCATGCCTTCACTCAGGCATCCATGCTGGGCGAACTATTGCAGAACGCCCGCCGCGCGCAGGCCAGTCACATCCACATCACCGTGGAGGACAATGTGCTCACCGTCAGCGACGACGGCACGGGCATTGCCGATCTGCAGACCCTGATCTCGATTGCCGAGTCCGGTTGGGACAAGTCATTGCAAGCCCGCGAAAACGCCTTTGGCCTGGGCGTGCTGTCCACCCTGTACTTCGCCCACAGCCTGCGCGTGCATTCGCTGGGCAAGGCATTCCGCGCCGAGACCGCCTCGCTCATTCGCGGCGAAGAGGTCGAAGTCATTTCTGCCGCGCCGCGTGCCGGTACCGAAATCCGCCTGCACGGCGTCCACTCTCCGCAGACGGATGCCAGTCTCCAAGCGTGGGTGGCCAATGAACTCACCCGACTGTGCGAAGCCTTTCCCGTTCCTGTCGTGCTCAACGGAACCGAGATTCCACGGCCTCTGGCAGATCCTTCGTTGCCGTGGCGGCAAACTACCATGGGCAAGGTGCTGATCGACCTGTCTGGGACGACACTGCGCTGGCGCTGCTTCTTGCAGGGCCTGCCCATCGGTGATCAGTTGCGCCACAGCCATTCGCAGATTGTGTTATTGCCGGACGATACCCTTGCCAGGCTCCCTGATCGCCAGCATCTGCTCAACGAGGCTGCGGACCAGGTGCGGATACAGGCCGCGATGACACGGGCCTATCGCGAGGCCTTGGTCGAAGCCAAGGATCGGATGGCGCCCCGCGAATTCATTGAATGCCATGCGCAAAACTGTATCGACTCGAGAAATGCCGATCTGCTCAATGACGTACCGTTCGCACGGCTCGCATGGTTCAGGAGCTGGGAGATGGAACCAGCAGGTATTCGAAGATTCTGGGATCGCTATCAAGTTGACGGCCTGGCCTCCCGGGAGGACGTCGAGGCGTCTGGTGTCTGGATTATCGAAGCAGACGATGAGCACCTTGCATTGGCTGCGCAAACCTACCTCGAAGCCACTGAGGCATTCTTGCTCGAAGAGTCGCGCCTCGATGAAGGGCACTGGCTCATCGCGCAGGCCAGAGTGCTGGCACCCGACCACATCCAGGTCCGGCCGGGAGCAATCATCCATCACGACAGCGATCCCGGCCTGGCCGACTATGAGGTCGAGTTGACATTGGTTAGCGCCCTGGAGATCAGCCTTGAAGGTCAATCGGGGTATCCCGCCGATGCGGTACGCGATGGCAACACGCTCTATCTCACGGCAACCTCGAACGCTCCGACCAAACTCATCAGCGACTACATCTTCGATGATCGCTACAGCGAGGATCAGGAGGATCGCGACAAGCGAACGCTTCGAACCTTCGTTGCAGTGGGCTGCTCGGTGTCACCCGCCCGTGTTGTCGACGCACTTCTGCCTTCATCGCTGCGGTTCACGAAACAGCCCAAGCTCGCGGGAGCCACCGTTCGCCTGACATTCGATGACGACGGCAAGCTCGCCGCCGTGCAGTGATCACGTCCCACCTTTGGCCCCTTCGGGGGCTATTTTTTTTCTTCGTGGATTTCCGGGGACGTCGCTTGCCGCCCCAAAGCAGACGGCTTGATGTGCTAGGAGCAGTCCTTGAGGCGCCAGCATCGCATGTACGAAGGCTGTAGCATTACACGCGAGTTTATCTTGCAGAAGGGATGGGCGCACGAGCGCGCAAACGGAGACCCAATGAACTTCCTCGACGTCGATCTAGATTCAGACATATACCGCATCACTACAGCTAGGTATTTCCTGGAAGATGTACGTATGCACCGATTCACGGTAATTCGCATCAACGGTAGGCAGTGGGGGGATCCAACCGAAAATCCACTCCTGAACGCCACGTATAGGACCGCCGCCGGCGAAGATCTGACGCTTGGCGCGTTGACCCGGGATTTCTTCGCTTCATGTTGGTCTCTACGTGCGCTCGGCAAGCCGGATGACTGGGAGGCCTTCGCGCATGGTGAGCCAGGAATCAGAATCCAGACAACGCCACGAAAGCTCGTGAACGGGTTCCTGTATCAAGCCTCCGACACCTTCGCCTCCCTTAAGCACTGGATGGGGCGGGTTCAGTACCTGCCCCTCGACGTGATAGATGAGCATTTTGAGGACCCTAATTGGGGCAAGCATCTGGATCCGACCAACGAGGCGCTGATCAGAAGTGTGCTCAAGATTCGACAGAACTGGAAGACCGAAGAGGAGGTGCGACTCGTGTTTGACCGCATGCAAAACGACGCCTGGAATGATGAGCATGCACCCTTAGAGCCCAGCAATAGCGCCGCTACCCGCTCATCACTTCCTTTCGACTGGTCGCAAGCAGACGTCGAGCTCTATCCAGATCCAAGTCTTAGCGAAAGTGAATTTAATCTGATCCGCACAAGTCTCCAGCGCCTCAGACGTTCTTGAACGGACGATTTCCATGCATCAACATGGCCGCATCGACTGGATTGTAGAGGTCGTGCGACCGGTCGCTCATGGCCGAACGCCGACGTTCCTTCCCGGCGTTCCCCGTAGTTCCGCGATGAACTTGCTCTTTTCCCCTCATGTCACGCTTGACCGGCACAGGCACTCAGGACTTGCCTCTGCTCCTCGGTCAAGCTGCCGACGATATGGTCACTACGAGACTGAATGTCTTGCCTCAAGTACAGCGCGACCGCACCCAGGCACTTGATCAAGTCCACGCTGAGCGTGGGATGGTAATGGATGGTGTTCTGCGCTCCACCGGCATCGATAGCGATGGCGCCTTGCGCATCGATGACGTACGACGCACAGTGGCGATCGTGCTCAAGCTCCTTGTGAGCGTACTGCCTATTTCTGAGGTACTCGATCTTCTCGTGCGCTGCCTTGAGATCTTCCTGGCCAGCGAAGACCTTGTTTTCGCTGAGCCGCGAGCGAGTCTCCTTCTGTGGCCCGCGACTGGAGCTGGTGAACATCTGCAAGTAGCCCACAACAATGCCGGCGAACAGATTTTCTAGGCTCATCCAGAGCTTAGGGCTCAGGAACGCCAATACGTATTGCGTCCCTTTGCGCCGGCGCATCTCCCAGATTACATCCCTGTCCACGTCCAACTGCGTAGGCGCAGGGACATCCTTAAGCAATTCCGCCATCGCCTCGGCCAATTCCGCGGACAGCGGTGCGTCCTTCTTCGGCTCTGGCCTCGGGCCAATGATGTCGACAATCGCCAGAAGGGATTGCGTCAGTTGGTGAACCTGGTAGCGCTGCTCGATGCGGTCTTCCAACTGCTTGATTTGCGTAAGCAGACTCTTATCGCTGGCGAAGGCTTCATGTTCCTTGGGGAATGGCGTACTCATTGCAAGGGCTGGCCCATTGTCGTTTCCAACGAGCCAGTGTACGCAGTACGCAATCTGCCCTCAACCAAACCGAAGCCTTTCGGACCCGATTGTTGCGTGACTCTGTCACCGTCCGGCGGGATGGTTATGCCCATGAGCTGCTGTCGTTGACGGCACCATGCCAGTCCGCTCCGCATCGCCACCGCGGACGAGCGCCCCCAAGGCGCCGATGCATCTTTATTTTTTCACCGCCTGCGGGAGTTGCCATCCCGCCAGGGACCCGGCCTCCTCGTTTCTTCCCATAGGAGTTCGACCATGTCCCAACGTGTCTCTTTTGGCCAATTGGCCTTGTTCTACACCGGCAAGTTCCTGCCACTCCAAGTCCTGCATAGCGCCGCCGGTCACTACATCGGCACGCGCGATACCGAAGGCCCCGTTTCTCGGGAATCCGGCGAGTACTTCCGCAGCTACGCCGCAGCGCAGCGTGCCCTCGCAAGAGGCGGCTGGTCACAGCTCGCCAATCCGTAATGGACCAACGCTGAAAGGAGTCATGTCATGAGCGACTACCTTCCCCCGGAAGTTTTCAATCAGCTCCTGCAAGAGGAGCAGCATTTTGCGGCCGCACCCGATGCATTCTTTGCCGCGTGGAAGCGTGGTGTCGAAATCGCCGGACCTCGCTGGTTTGGCGATGGCACCCGCAACGGGCTGGATCAGGCCCGAAGCAAGTGGGATATCTGTCCTGACGTGCCGCGCATCGCCAAGGCCCTGGGCTTTCTGAGCGGTGGGGAACGCCTGTTCCTTGCAGCCTTGGTCAGCTTCTACAACTCCCGTGACGGAGCTACCTTGCTGCGCCGCTGCGGGTTTGAAGGGCTCGCCGACCTGAACGGCCTGGACCTCCCACGCCGCCAAGTCATCGCCGACCTGGTGCTGCACTACGACGGCTGGTGAGCCTCGCAAGCTTGCTGGCAATTTTCCTTTCTCAACCCCAAGAGGGACATTCGTCCCATTGGGGATGGTGTCCCTCGCCTTCTTCACAAGAGTGATACCACCATGCCATTCACACCTTCTTTTGCGATTGTCCTCGAGGGCGGCCTTGTCCAGGACATCGTCATTCAGGACTGGCCGAAACACCTTCCCCAGCCAGCGCTTGCGGTCGTGGACTACGACACCGAAGGCGCACCGAATAACGAGATCATCTGCGTCGGCGACTTCGAGACCGAAGCAATCTGCCGCAGCGTAACCCCGAGTGTGTTCGAGGCCATCCCCGGTGCCCTATCGCCCCGGTCCGTACTCACTAAGCTCGGTGAGCCCATTGCCGATGAGGTACCTGCTCCCTTGGCACTGGCCCGCTCCGTGCGCCAAAGCATTCTCGATCTGGATGCCCAGCTCAATGCGGCGGAGCAGGCCCCGACGGGCGACGACTACAACGAGTTGTATGTCTTGGCCAACTGCGGCCTGATCGACGTGCTGAAGCTGCTCGGCGACCCGACCGACTTCGGCGACTGAGATTCATTTTTTCCTTTCCTCGCGGATGCCATGTCCACAAGGACCGGCTCCGCTTTTTATCAAGGAGCCAATCCATGGCCCAGAACCCCAATCCCTTTGCGCGCGGCTACCAGAATCTGCGCCTGGTCCGCACGCTGCTCATTACCACCGAAGACGACTGCCCTCCAGTCTGGCGGCCTCTGCATGCCAGCCAGGCGCATCTCCCCGATGACGCCGTGGAGCGGTTCCTTTGCATCTTCTGCGCGGATTTCGCGCTGGTCATCGAAGGGCAGGATGTGCCAGCGGAACTGGAAAACCAGTGCCCCACCGACGGTATCGTACGCTCGGTTGTGTATGCAACCACTGCCGAGGATAGCGACGATCGGGTCGTGCATCTCGGCGACCACCATTCGGAGGACACCGCGCGTGAGGTGATCCATCGCCTGAGCTTCGAGACGGGCTTGTACAGCCGCTGCTGGGAGATCAGCAGCGCTCACATCACCGAAGAGGCGCATCGGTACCTTTGCAACTTGGCGGACCTCGCCATGCCGTCGGCGTTTCTGTTCGTTGCGTTCCGGATTCCGTACAGTCCGGCCATCGGCGTCAAGCTGATCGCCACGCCCTGGACGGATGAGAACCTGCAGCACGTGGAAGGCATCACTGCCGCGCAACTGCGACAGGAGCATCTTGGCAAGGGCATGCCGGCCTCTCTCGTCGAGGTGCTGCACCTGGCGGCACTGGCCGATGCCCGCATGCTGGTCTTCGATGCAGACGCTTCGACACTGGACGGCTTGCCCCTGTACGAAACCGACTGATCTTCACTTCATCCTCCCTTGCGGGCCTGCCAACCCGCGAAAGGGTGCAGGTCCGCTCCTTTTTTCCAGGAGTTCACCATGCCCCAACAACCAGGAGCTTCAAGCTCCCGCGCGAAGCAACGGGCTTCCCCTGTATCCAACCCACTGTATCCCTCTGGATCAACGCGCATGCGCCGCTGGCAAGGCCAGGGCGACGTGCGGGCTTACGCACCGCCTGCCGGCTGGACGGCGAACGCCCAACTGATCGACATGCACCCCATCCGTGGCACTGCGCTGCCAGGATCGGAGTGGTGGATCTTCGAAACCAAGCAGTAGCGGCTACGACAGGAGTACAACCATGTCCCAGAAGAATTTTCCCCTGCACGAGCTGCTGATGCAGCTGGCAACCAATATCCACGGCCTGTGCCAGCGGCAGGTCGACAAAAGCCGGCCTCTCGATAACCTCAACTTGGATGTCATTGTCGAAGGTCTGCTGCGTGAGCATGGACTGGAGCAGGATTTCGACCAACAACTGATCGCCTGCGTAGACGCCATGTCGCAGCCCGATGCCGTGGGCCAGACCATGGTGTTCGAGCGCCCTGACGGCGAGCTCCGGATGCGTCAGGTCGACACTCGCCAGTTGTTGGAAACCCCCATCGACCGCTACGAGATGGTGCTGTTCGATGGCGTCCATACCCATGGCGACCGCTGGAAGCATCTGTTCTTCCCTGCGCAGCGCCTGCATCACTTCGTCCACGAGATTCCGTGACCGTCCCCTTGCCCCTCATTCGAGGGGCTTTTTTCTTGAACGAGCAAAAGCGCACCGATGGAAATCGGTTTCTCTCGTGCCCGGCCAATGGACGCAGGTCATTCTTCCTTCATGTTCGCTGGCGTAGCCGGCTACATGCCCAAGCAGTCCTGACCTTCGAGACTGCGGTGCCGACCCGGCACAGGTCACATCCATCCCCGGATGCCCCGCGCATCCATCCACCTCACCGTAAGGGACCACCCTCCCTTGCGGGCCAGGAGTCCCTTGTTTTTTCTCAAGGAGAATCTCCATGGACCGTTCCCTCATCAAATCCCTGATGCCCTCGTTTGTGGCAGGCCACGTCCCCAGCAATGTGCGGTCGTTTAAATACCGCGTGTTCGATGACCAACCGCAATCGTCGGCGCTGGGCTTCGCCATCGATCCCGAGCCCTTCGACGGAAAGGTGGTCGCGGCGACCAGTGATGCCATCGTCGTCAAAGTCAGCCGTGCCGAATTCGCGGTGCTCGATCCCAGTCTGATAACCACCGTGCCCAACGAAGGCGCCAAGGTGCATGTCCACCCCTACGCACGGCGCCGCTTCGACGGGCTGCGCGCGGACACCCCGGAGGAACGGACCGAGTACACCGCCGACGGCACGCCTTTCACTGTCAAGATGCACATCCTCGGCTCCGCGCCTGCCAAGCTGCCTATCCCCAAGCCCCAGTGCCCCGAGCTCCAGGCGCTCATCCAGCAATTGGAAGAGATGCCGGCACCTGACGGCTTCCGGAAGCTCACCCACATGCTGGTCGATGCAAATGCCCGGGATTTCACCTGGGTCGATCCCCAGCCGTCCAAGATCATCGCAACCCCTCCGGCGATCAGCTTCACGGTCTCGACCACGAAGTTCGATGGTCAGGTCACGGTGCTCTACGACCGAGGGGCCGACGCCTACGTAGTGGAACTGCACCGCAACGGTGAACTGATCGATCGGCACGACGATGTGTATTTCGACATGCTCGGCGAAGCGCTGGAACGGCTCATAGACGACGGGCGCTGGCGCCTGATCGGCGTGAGCATCCTCGATGCGAAGGCGACGCGGCGACGCCAGGCCGCGACGGCATGACGCCTTGCACCCAAACCACGCTGCTCTTCGGCTGAGCCCCGGCACACAGCCACGGCATCTCAACCCTACAGGCCTTCCTTCCATCCTGGTGGAAGGCCACTTCATTTCCATTCCACACAGGAGATTTCAGCCATGTCCCTACGATTCAAAGGCTCCGAGCTGCGCCCCGTGCTGACCGAGGCGATTGCCAACCAAGGCCGCGTCATCCTCGCCAAGGACCAGGGCGTGTACTTCCTCGCCGAGCACGGGGAGCGTCGCCCTGACGGCCGTGTGAAGCTGCTGGCCTATGCCGTTGGCTGCAACCCGGATACCGACCCGTTTGACGACTGGTGGGAACTGGCACGCACCGAGCTGGGCGGCGACGACTTCGGCGAGTTCTTCGACCCGAAGGACGGTGTTTTCGCACGCATCCTGCACAGCACGGACGACCTGATGCTGTCCGCCACCGCCACGCACCTGTCGTTGGAGGCGGTTCCATCGGCATAGCGCGACAACCGCTGACCGACTCTCACAGCCCCCATTCGGGGGCTTCTCTTTTCGCCGGCCCGCGCTGTCGCCGCGCGTGCGCGTTCGTCTTCGGCCGCCATGGCCTGCCTCGCCTGCCCGAGCGCAGGCATGCCACCGGAGACCACCTCATGCGCGACCCATTCAAGATCACCCAGCCCACCTGCATCAGCTTTTCGGGTGGACGCACCAGCGCCTACATGCTCTGGCGCGTGCTGCAAGCCAATGGCGGACTGCCGGCCGACGCCATCGTCTGCTTCGCCAACACCGGCAAGGAAATGGAGGCGACCTTACGCTTCGTGCGCGACTGCGCAGAACACTGGCAGGTACCGATCCACTGGCTGGAGTACCTGTCCGACGAACCCGGCTTCACGTTGGTCGACTTCGACCGCGCCAGCCGCCAAGGTGAGCCGTTCGAGGCGCTGATCCGCAAGCGCCAATACTTGCCCAATCCGGTCGTCCGGAGCTGCACCACCAGCCTGAAGATACGCCCTATGCACCGCTTCCTGCGGAGCCTCGGCTGGATCGATTTGGACCAAATGATTGGCATCCGCGCTGATGAGCAGCGGCGTGTCGCCAAGATTCGCGCGCGTGGCCACTCCACCGAATCGACCCGCGAGACCATGTGCATGCCGCTGGCCGATGCCGGCGTCACTGTGCGCGACGTGGGGGCCTTCTGGCAGACGCAGCCGTTCAACCTCGACCTGCTCACGGTGAACGGGCGCACGCTCGAGGGCAACTGCGACCTTTGTTTCCTGAAACCGCGCGGCCAGCGCCTGGCGCTCATCAAGGCTCGGCCCGAAGCTGCTGTGTGGTGGATTCGCATGGAATCCCTGAACCTGGCGAGCAAGCCCAGCGGTGCCCGATTCCGCGTCGATGGCCCCAGCTACGCCGACCTGGCGCGCTTCGCCGCCGACCAGGGCGACCTGTTCGATGCCGCCGAGGAATCGATCGCCTGCTTCTGCGGCGACTGATGTGAAAGTCAGTGAGGCGCAACGCCTAGAAACGGAAGCGCTCGGTTGCCGATTGATTGCTGCCTCGCGCGCAGCACACGGCGATGCTGCCCCCATGCCTGCTGACGTTGTCAGCGACATGCCAGGCAACCATCGGTCTTCGAGGTTGCGGCGCAGCTCCCGCTGCGTGACCGGTCCAGTTCGCATCGCATCCTCGCGCGAACGGTCACCGAGCTTTCCGGTGGCGGATGCTTTCGCCTTTTCAAACCCATCGCGGGGTTACGCACCTTTCCCCGCTTGCGTGGGGCTGGTGTGTCTCCGCTTCATCCCAATGGAGATTCACCATGAACACCACGTCCAACGAGAAATCGTATTTCGACCTCCACACTTCTGGTATCGGCTACATCCAGCGAGCCCGTGAAGTACCCGTCCGGGGCGGCCGCCGAGCGCAGCCTTTCCTGGCATGCACCATCGCCGCGCTGGTCGGCCCCGCCAGGGACCCGAGCTACCGCTACTTCGACGTCAAAGTCTCAGGTGCCGAGGCCAAGAAGCTTGTCGAACGCTACATCGGCGTTGACGATTCCAAGCAGCGCCCGCTGGTGCGCTTTCGCCTCGGCGACATCTGGGGCGATGCGTACATCCGAGACAAGGGCGAGCACGCCGGGCAACCGGCCGCCAGCCTTAAGGCGCGGCTGCTCAAAGCCGAGTTGATCGATCGAACCGAGCTGGCTTCGATTGAGCAGCATGAGCTTGTCACTCGCGGCATCGGCTACCTCAGCCGCATCAAGGACGTCACGCCTAAAGATGGCGATCCGTTCCTGTCGTGCTGCGTCGCCGCCTTGGCCGGGCCCGTCGATGAACCGGACTATCGGTACTTCGACACCATCGTCACTACCCCCGAGGCCGGACATCTGGTTCGCCGTTGTGTCCAGGCCGTCGAGGCGGAGCGAAAAGTGCTGATCTCCTTCCGTCTGAACGACATGAAGGTCGATCCCTATCTTCGCACCAAAGGCGAGCATGCAGGGGAACCAGCGGCAAGCCTGAAGTCGACGTTGGTCCACATCGGTCTGATCAAGATCGACGGCACCAAGGTCTATCCGACGAGCCAGGCGCAAGCCGATGAGCCGCCGGCCCACGACGCACCCGCGTCCCAAGCCAGCAACGCCACGGAAGCTGCCGCTGACACCCCTTCCGAGCAACCTTCGCAGCCCGCAGAACGCGAGTTCGAAGGTGAAGCCCAGGAGCAGGAGCCGGCACTGGCTGCCTCGTTCTGATCTGGCAAGGCCCCACACGGGGTCTTGCCTTTTTCCTATTTCTCAAGGAGAACCATCATGGCAGCCACATCGGCCCCCACGAGATCAGTCCTACCCATCGTCGTCCCAGGCCAGCTCACGCTGCGCACTATCCGTGGAAAGAACGGCCCGTTCACGGTCGGTCGCCTTTCCACCCCTATCGGCGAGTTCGCGGTCAAGGATGCGGAGTTGGAGCAGTACCCCGAAGGCAAGTACGACGGGGATTTTGTCATTCGCTACATCTTTGCGAAGTCCTACCCGGTCGCGGGCGGTGCGCGGTTTGAAGTCCGCGCGAGCCTCGACGGGATGACCCTCAACGGCATCGACAAACTGAGCCGCGACGAGGCACGCAGCTTCGGCACGCAAGACGTCGATCCGCTCGATGAAGAGCTGGGCACGCAGCCTACTGCAGCACCGGCCAAGTCCGTTAAAGCGCCAAGGCCCATCAAGCCCGCGCCCGTGCAGGCGTCATCGGACCCACTGATCGATACCACGCCGTTCGGCGTAGATGCGTCCCCACCCGCTACGGCCGCTGCCCCAGGCAGCGCCGACGACGGCGACGCGGCGCTATTCGGCCTGCTGTGGCCATTGGGCGAGTCGGTGAAGCTGGATTCAACCATTGACCGCCGCGCCTTGCGCGCGCAGATCGCCCGCTTGGGCGAACTGGGCTACGCGCTGGACTTCAAGACGCAAGAGTGGAGCCGCCAGGCCGAACTGCAACCTGCGTGATCACAGACATCGCATCTGCGATGCTCTTAATCCACCCGCCGGGGATTCTTCCCGATGCGGGGGAACCTCCGGCTTTTTTGGAGGTTACCCCCATGTCCAACATCGTTTCCGATATACCCCGTACCGCGCTGGATGAATCCGCGTGGCGGGCTCTCTGCGAGACAGCAGCCGCACAAGCCATCAAGGGTTGCGGACTGTCTCACGACTACTACGTTGAATGCTTCAGTTCGGCGATCGACACGCAAGCTGGTCGGCTACCAGAAGACCAGCGCGTGCAGGCTTTGCAGATTGCCCAGGAATGGGACTACGCAACACCTGCCGAGCTGCAGGTAGCCCAAGACTGGAATGCTGAACACGGCTACTGCCCGCACGGCATCGAACTGGGTTGCTGCCCATCTGGTTGTGGTTCGTATTGAGGAATCAATATGGACCTGATCTTGATGGTGCTCCCGCCTTCACTGCTGGAATTCGTTGAAGTCCAGTTGTCCAACGACGAAGTGTCCTCTGACGAAGAAATGCTGGAGTACTTCATCAACAGCGGCTTGACCAGACCACAGGCTGAACAGGCGCTGACCTATCGAAACCTGTACTTGAACAATATCTACATGCTTCGCCAAACGCCGATCCGTGTTGGCGATCAGTCACGCAGTTTCAGTCCACACCTCCGCTGGATCGAACCGATCTGACGGCTGTTTTTTTCTCTCCCTTGGGGCAGCACTTGCCTCATCGGGCGGTGCTGTTCCCGCTCATCCGAGGACACCACCATGCCCGCAAACACTTCTTCCACCACGCTGTATCGCATCGACGAATGCCCCGACGTGATGGCCGACGCCTGCGTCGGCGATGACCAGGGCAATCTGGTCTTCCTGTCGATCTGGGCGCGCGACACCGCCGTCCAGCAGTTCCTCGCTCGCCTGACCCTTGGGCGTAACGAACAGGGACTGGACCAGTTCCACATCATCAACGGCCAGGGGGGCAGCGTCCCGGTTTTCATCGGCAATGTCGATCGCCTGGAAAAGCGCGTCACGCGCGCCTACCGGAGGACGCTGTTCGGTTCGCTCTCCAACGTGTGGCTGTTCGACCGGCGCTGTATCAAGCCCGACAAGGCTAATGCCAGCGCACTGGCGCTGCTGCCGCGCGACAGCGCCCACCGGCTTGACCGCCTGTGGACATTGGTGCGCGACACCTGCCCGTTGCCGCTGCTCGATCACTGGCGCGAGACCGTGCTGGACCTGCTGCAAAGCCGCGAAATGCTGGGCCGCCTGCCGTTTGCCCTCGGGCCACTGGAAGGCCACCGGCTCGCCATCGACATGCCGGCGCTGACCCTCGCGCTGGGCTCGCTGATTCGCAGCGATGTTCTCACCGCCTACCCCTTCCCGGCCAGGATCTGGACGCCGGAAGCGATAGCGGCCTGATCCACGCCACGGAAGCACGAATCGAGCGTGCCTTCCCTCATCTTCCCCGTCAACCAGGAGACTTTCATGGCCCTCATGTTCCCCCGGCTCGCAAGAAATTTCGCGAAGAACGGGTACTACCCGACTGACGAACCCACGCTCGAAAGAGCCCTCAACGCACTGATGCCCTGTGATCATGGGCCGATGTGCATCCTCGATCCCTGCGCCGGCGAAGGCGTGGCGATCGCCGAAGCTGCCCACGCCCTCGGGCGTGAGCATGTCAAGGCATTCGCCGTCGAGTTCGACGCGGAGCGGGCACGCCATGCCCGCAGCCTGGTCGATCACTGCCTGCACGCGGACCTGATGGACACAATGGTCTCCAAGCAGTCCTTCGGGCTGCTCTGGCTCAACCCGCCGTATGGCGACCTGTCCAAGGATGCCAACGGCAACATCGGCTATCAAGGCCAGGGCCGCGCCCGCCTCGAAAAGCTCTTCTACCAACGCACCTTGTCGCTGCTGCAATACGGCGGCGTGCTGGTCTTCATCATCCCCGGCCACGTGCTCGATGCGGAGCTGGTCGGCTGGCTGACGCGCCACTACACGGATCTGCGGATCTACCGAGCGGTGGAAACGCAGTTCAAGCAGGTGGTGATCTTCGGCCGCCGGGTACGCCAGCGCGAGCAGGCACCGGATTCGGCGAAGGTCGTGCGCCATCTGCTGCTGCAGATCGGGCAAGGCGATGCCGAAGCCGAAGAGTTGCCGCGCGAATGGCCGTTCCTGCCATACATCGTCCCCGCCAGCCTTGCAGAGCCGGAGAATTTCTTTCGCATAACGATGGAGCTCGATCAATTCGCCGACGAAGTGCGCCGGCTACAAGGCCTCTGGCCGTCGCTCGACACGCACCTCGGGGCATCGCAGCAATCGCTGCGCCCACCGGCGCGGGCCTTGTCCCACTGGCATCTCGCCCTGGCTTTGGCCGCAGGAGCGATTTCTGGCGTGGTGCGCTCGAAATCCGGGCGCGTGCTCGTCGTCAAAGGTGACACCCACAAGGACAAGACGCTGCAGCGGGAATTCACCGAACGCGAAGACGGCTCGATCGCCGAGACCCGCATCCTCACCGACAAGTTCGTGCCCGTCATCCGTGCGTGGGACATGACACCTGAGTCTCCAACACGAGGCGAGGTGCTGACCATTCGCTAAGTTTGACTACATAGGAAACCTATCTTTTAACTGAATCTCATCTGAGGAGAACCACCATGTTTGCACGTCTTTTCCAACTGTCCGCACCGCAAAAACAACCATTGTTCGCACCCGCCTCGTTGCAGTTGAGCGAGAAGGTGCATTGGCTGGCCCGCCGAGGCCTCATCGATCCCCTGGCCTATGTGCAGCGCCACGTACGCGGCGACTGGGGAGATGTCGATGAAGCCACTCGGCAAGCCAACAATGTCGCAATCCAGCAAGACAGCCTGATGATCTCGCGATTCAGGATTACGTCCGAATTGGAGCTGGTCATCATGACCAGCGAAGACCAGCAGAAAACCGTGGTCCAGCTTCCCGAAGAGCCGGACCTGATCTAAAGGCGCTATACCGCCATCTTCATCCACCCACTGGGGCCCAGTCGCCCCGCAGGGGTGCCGTGGCCCTTGATTGCATCGAAAGAGAACCACCATGGCACTCGCCATTTCCAACCTCGCGCAAGCACGCTTTAACGCGGGTTCCATCGTCATGACCGAAGGCGTTCACGCGTTGGTCCAAACCGGCCGGCTCAACCCGGCACCGTACCTCCACCGCCACCTCAGTGGCGACTGGGGCGACCTCCACGACAGCGACCGGCAGCAGAACGATGCCGCGCTGAAGTCCGGCAACGACCGCCTGCACTCGTCCTACCAAGTCAGGCCCGACCTGGCGCTCTGGATCATCACCGAGTGGGATCGCAGCGTCACGACGCTGCTGCTGCCCAGCGAGTACTGATCTTCTCCGTACGGCGGTTACCTCTACCACCCGCCGCTCTTTTTCCCAGCATGGGGCATGCTATCGCCCCGCTGGGGGTGGTGCATGCCCCATTTTCTTTGGAGCATCACCATGTCCCTCGATCTCGACACCGCCGCCGCCGACACCGCGCCCGTACAAGGCGAACTGCTCGACGCGGAATCCTCCCCTCTGAACCTGAGCCTTCAGGATTTCGTCACCGAATTCGGCGACGAACTGCTCGATTCGCTGAACCAAGCAAACCCGCCGGTCTACACCGGCCAGCCGCAGGCGCACCGGCAGCTCGTCGTCGCCAGCCTCAAGCGCCAGCTGTTCCCCGCTCAGGCCGAAGTCGTTCATGCCGCCGCCGAGCTGCTGATCGATCGCGGTGAACGCGCCGCGATCGTCAACGGCGAAATGGGCTGTGGCAAGACGACCGTTGGCATCGCCCTGGCTGCCGTGCTCAACGCCGAAGGCTACCGCCGCACCCTGGTGCTTTCGCCACCCCACCTGGTCTACAAGTGGCGGCGCGAGATCCAGGAGACGGTTGCGGGCGCCAAGGTATGGGTGCTCAACGGCCCGGACACCTTGGTCAAACTCATCAAGCTGCGCGAGCAGCTGGGTGTGCAGCCCACGGGCCAGGAGTTCTTCGTCCTGGGCCGAGTGCGGATGCGGATGGGCTTCCACTGGAAACCTGCCTTCACCCAGCGACGCACCCGCCACGGCGACGTGGCGGCTTGCCCGGACTGCGGCACCGTGATCACCGACCTCGATGGCGAACCGGTCAACCCGGTTGAGCTCGAAGCCGAGGAGTACCGCAGGAAGTGCGGCCATTGCACCGCGCCCCTGTGGACGCTGATCCGCCCGCGCAGTCCGTCCGGCAGCGACCAGTCCTCGGCAGTCCTCAAAGCCTTGAAACGCATCCCGACCATTGGGGAAGTCACCGCGCAGAAGCTGATGCAGAAGTTCGGTGACGGCTTCCTCGCGTCAATGCTCGGGGACAACATCCACGAGTTCATCAACCTCATGGACGGCAACGGCGAGCTGGTGTTTTCCGACCGTCAGGCCACGCGCATGGAACGCGCGATGGCCAACATGGAGTTCGGCTTTGGCGAGGGCGGCTACCAGCCCAGTGAGTTCATCAAGAGGTATCTCCCACAGGGCACGTTCGACCTGCTTATCGCCGATGAGGCCCACGAGTACAAGAACGGAGGCAGTGCCCAGGGCCAGGCCATGGGCGTGCTGGCAGCGAAAGCACGCAAGACGTTGCTGCTGACCGGCACGCTGATGGGCGGCTACGGAGACGACCTGTTCCACCTGCTGTTCCGAGCCCTTCCGGGGCGGATGATCGAAGACGGCTACCGCCCCAGCACGAGCGGCAGCATGACCTCGGCCGCGATGGCGTTCATGCGCGATCACGGTGTCTTGAAGGACATCTATTCCGAAAGCACCGGCACGGCGCACAAGACGGCCAAGGGCTCCAAGGTATCGGTGCGCACGGTCAAGGCCCCGGGCTTCGGCCCCAAGGGTGTGCTGCGTTGCATCCTGCCGTTCACGATTTTCCTCAAGCTCAGGGACATTGGCGGCAACGTCCTGCCGCCGTATGACGAAGAGTTCCGCGAAGTCGCGATGGACACGGCGCAAGCCGCGGCCTACCGCGCTCTGGCGGGCCGGCTGACCGCGGAGCTGAAACAGGCTCTGGCGCGGCGCGATACGACCTTGCTCGGCGTGGTTCTCAACGTGCTGCTGGCCTGGCCGGATTGCTGCTTCCGGCCGGAGACCGTCACCCATCCGCGCACGCGCGCCACCCTGGCGTTCGTCCCGGCTCAATTCTCCGAGTTCGAGATCAGCCCCAAGGAGCGTGAGCTGATCGAGATCTGCAAGCAGGAGAAGGCGCAGGGCCGCAAGGTCCTCGCCTACACGGTCTATACCGGCACGCGCGACACCACGTCGCGCCTGAAGGTGCTGCTGGAGCAGGAAGGCTTCAAGGTTGCGGTGCTGCGCGCGAGCGTGGACGCCAGCCGCCGCGAGGACTGGATCGCCGAGCAGCTGGACCGTGGCATCGATGTGCTCATCACCAACCCCGAGCTGGTCAAGACGGGGCTGGACCTGTTGGAGTTCCCGACGATCGTGTTCATGCAGTCGGGCTACAACGTGTATTCGCTGCAGCAGGCAGCACGCCGTTCCTGGCGCATCGGGCAGAAGCTGCACGTGCGCGTGATCTACCTGGGCTACACCGCTACCTCGCAGATGACCTGCCTGGAGCTGATGGCCAAGAAGATCATGGTCTCGCAGTCGACCTCGGGCGACGTGCCTGAGTCCGGGCTCGACGTTTTGAACCAGGATGGCGATTCTGTCGAAGTCGCTTTGGCCCGACAGCTGGTTGCTGCCTGATTAGATGCAGTATTTTTCCGGCGCCCTCACGGGCGCCGTTTTTTTATGGTTCTTTGCGGATTCTCGGGGATGTCGCTTGCCGCCCCGGAGCGGACAGTCCAATTTCCGGTAGCGGCCATTCACCAGCTCTGCAACCCGGCTCGGCGGATTGAGAGCCGCCAGTAATCGGCCCTGTATGCTTCGCGCATTCGGTCAAGTGTGTCCCCGTGCGCTCCACGAATCACTCACCAGTCACCTGGATTAGACAATACGCTGTCCGTCCGTGCGAATTTTCGAAGCTCTTCGACACGCTGCTTGGTTACACGAAGTAAGCAGCTCTGAATTTGGTAGCCGTGAGCGATTCCGCGGTAATACTCGGCAGCAATTCTGCAGTTCGCGTCACGAAAGGTGATCCAGGCACGTTCGGAGGCAATGAGCGCACGCCTCACTTCCGGCTGCGTTCTTAACTGCTGTAGAAGCCCCTGATAGATGAGGTTGAGCCGAGCATCAGCCCTGTCGGTGAACGCCTTCACACAGCTCGCAGGCTCGTTCGACGGGCAGTCAGGCTGAAGGTCGTCGGCGATCTCCAGGGTTGCAGTCAACTTTCGATATTCAATCCGTGCTGTGTCCGTCAACACTTCAGCTTGGGCATTCAGCGATATACACAAAATAAAGCCCACACTGGCAACGATTCTTCTTCGGGACATTCGGTTGATCCTTGGTAGTTTGGCGCATGCGTCGCCAAGGTACGTTACGCGCTATTCGATCAATGCTGCAACTCAAGAGGCGAACCTGTTGCTCGCCTAGTAGCCGATCGCGACGATGGTCACATTCAGCGGGGGGACGATTTCCTTATGTGAAGTCGACAGCCGCGTGATCTTGGCATCAATTGCAATTCCATCATTTAGAGCCGCTAACACAACCCTTGATACTTCGTTGCTTCGCCTTGTCGTACTACTGTACTGTCTACGGCTTCGCGCCTTGTCTCAACCGCAAATCTGCGATTTGCTGGGTTGTGTTAGCGGCTCTTAATACCATTGGTAAGTGCGAGCGTAGCAGGTTTTTCAGCAATCCTGTCTCATATGTTGAGCGTCCGTTCATGGCCAGTCGCTGGCAACATCGGTCGAGCATTGGTTCCCATTCTTTGCTGACTGGGTTGGATAGCATCGCCAAGGTGTCGGCATCGCACCACATTTCCTGTATAAACAGATGCGTCATATCGTCAGTCAGGGAGGAAAAGGATGTTTCAACAATTATTCAATCGCGTTGGAAGGAAATTCGACAACGTAAAGCTGCCGACTCGGTCAGACGAGATTGGCGACTACCGCAGCAATTTCGAGCAGGCGGTCGACTTCACGGCGGCTTGCGGGTTCAAGATGGCGCTGCCATATTGGGTCGACCGCGATATCCTGGGTGCCAATGGAGACTTCATCGAGCCGGCTTTTCGAGCTGGGGGCGTCGAAGACCCTGCAAAGGCAGCCGGCCAATGCCTGAAATGGTGTCACTATCTCGCGCCGCACTTTGAGCGGCAGCTAGGCGCCAAAGTCTGGGTGACTATCGGCCAGCTTTGGAAAGACGACCAGCAGATATTTTCGCCCACCTGGACCGACCTCAAGCGCTGGTGCAAAACCGGCATCACCCTTGCTGAACTCCATCAAGAGAAACGCCAAGGCATCAATCTGCATGCCTGGCTCACCGTCGAATCGGGAGAAATCATCGAACCGACGTTCGGCAGTTCGCTGGCCGCCTTTGCCGGGGACGCCTACGCGAAGCTGAGCGGTGCGGTGGTATGGGGGCGAGATCCCCATGTTCTGAACCATCACCGCTACTTTCCCATGGCTGTCGGCCAGGCATTCGCCGAGGCAATCGGCAACCGTTCGGAACTACCGCTGCTGGCAACCGACGCCACGAGTCTTCACAACTTTCCGATGATGTTGGTCGCGACGCATGTCGACAAGTAGGCGGGCCGCGCGGAGCCCTTTCCTCGAGCGGCTGGGCTACCTTCCATGCTCACATTGGGATGTTTCGTAGCTCCAGCGCCCTCCCAGATCAAGGCAGCTATCCACTTCCATCCACTCAGGAGGATAGAAAACCAAAATAAAAACAATCACCACCACTAGCAGAAGAATTATTTTTTTCATATTTGGCGAAAATCAATCGCGGAAGAATTGCCTGCCCCCTCCCGGCGCCATCAAAAGAAATCCTGCCGCCGCTTCCATCGCCACCAGCGAACGATCTTGCCAATTGCGGTTCCACCCAAGAGTGACCATCCCCAAACATAGCGATCGTTGCCATACAGCGGAACCAAGTCAAAAACATTAAGCAGTAAGAGACTTGGGGCGATAAAAAGGAGTGAGACCAGCGCTGCATTAACCATGGCGCTGGCAATCAACTGTGGCAATGTCCTACTGCCGAACAGCATGAACCCTGATGGCTCGCGGCGCTTTTCACTGTCAGAGGCTTGGGTTAGCCCAAAGAGGAATCCACAAGGCACAGTGATGAGAGAAATGGCGAGCCAAGAAGGAATCGGTGGTACAGGCATATACAGCCCCTCGTCGTGCAATAGTCCAATTGTGTCAGCTCAGGTGTGCGACTGGGTGCTGTCTTGGCCTCTCTGTTCGGCCTGGTGTGGCGAGTGTTGGCAGGGGAATTCCGTTTGCGTGCGGCGAAGAAACCTGCCAGCCCTGAGCCTGCCGATCACCCTGCCGACAAAACTCTTTCGACGGCGCCGCCCACTCCGCCTGCGCCAATGTACAAGCCTGCATCGCCGCTGGTAGCTCTGGCGTACCTTGCTCGGGCTCGCGGTTACCAGCACGGGCCGAAGATCTGGCGGCCGAGCTACTCCGCAGGACAGTCTCTTGCGTCCAAACCCAACGTGGGCCGTGGCTCCAGCTGTGCAGGAGCTGGGCCTTCTGCATCCCACTTAAGCTGCTGTATGGATTGCTGTTGGGAGTCGAGGGAACATAAGCGAGAGGGGCCAAGCTTATCGCCTCCCTCCATTACGCTTCGCCACGACAAAGAACAGAATCGACAAAATGGCAGTGACCAGACTCATAACCAATGCAATATACGGCTGCCTGCACCGGAAGGTCTCGGCAAACAGGGAAAACTCATTCTTGCAGTACCCACTAGCCAAGCTAGCCGACGAAAAAAACCACATTCCCGACCATAGGCAACAAAAAAGGCAGGCCACACCAAGAAATAGAAAAACCCACCTCCTCATTCCTTACAGCCCCAATAATCTAGATTTATTAATATAAACATAGGCAGACATAGCGCATACCAACCCTATCCCACCATACACTGCAATCATGGACCACCCATCCATCCCAGCATTTTTATCTGCGATTAACTTTAGTATTGAGCCCCTAGTTAACACCGCGAGCGCAATCAACCCATTAAATATCCCACCCGCCACGAATAAAAAAACAATCAGTTCGCGGGATATTTTTTCATTAACAACCCAAAAAAACAACAACGAAATTATGGATTGAATAAAAATTACAATTAGCGATATTCCACCAAAAATAAAAGAGGTCGCACCAAACCCCCTCCATGAAGAAATCGTAATCAAAACCGCCCCGACAACAGAAGACACAAGAGCAGGCATTAAAATATCAATCAATTTCATTGCTTCTCACACCCCATGTATTCAAATATATTTGAATCAACACTATTCCAAAGTGGCTTCGAGGCCATCTCGTTAATTTTCGGAAAATAGCCAGTCCCCTCTCCGTACGTATGTATAGTGACCGAGTTGCCATCATCTGTCACCCATCGCCTTACTATTCCGGGATATAGCAGGTGCCCAGGCTTCGTTATATTAACGACCATTTCCCCATTGTTTTTAACAACATGACGCACCGGGCCGACTGGAATTGCAAACCCTTCCTGCCCATCCTTGATAGGCTGACCGGAAGCTCCGGGGGCGGGATACTTCAGAAGTCCTTCTTTGGCATTGTTTAGCGTACAGCCTTTATTTATCTTGCTACATGAGTTAGTTACGTTATAGCTATGAAACAGCGAATTACCCTCATCAAAAGAGGGAATTCCATCGGAATCAACACCAATCACCCCGTCTTTGCCAGCAGTGAATAAGCCTAGCGGATCAATTTTTATCGCAGGATTTGAGATAGCGTAGCGATAGCCATTCAATCCACCATACAACCCAATAGGATCTTGGTTTGCATACTGTCCAAGTTTGGGGTCATAGTACCGATACCGGTTGTAGTACAGCCCCGTATCCCCATCCTCATGCTGCCCCGGCAGCCTGATTGGCTGATGCAGCTTCTTGGGGTTGTACTCCTGCTGCAAATTGCCCCAAGCGTCCAGTGCTGCGGCCCACTCGACCTCGCCTTGCTGGCTGATGAGCGCCTGGGGCGTGCCTAGATGGTCGCAGAGATAGTGCCGCACCTCAATGTGTTTGGCCCGCAGCGCCCGGCCCTCGTCCTGGTCTTGCTGCAGCAGCGCGAACTGGCTGACCATCAGCTCCCGCGCATCCTGTGCCATGTAGCGCTCAGCATTGCCCATGATCTGCTTTTGCGTGGCGGCCAGGTCGCGCAGCATGGGCTCCAGCGCATCGCGCACCATGGGATGCGCGATATGCCCCATGATTTCTTCCACCAGAGTGGCAGCTGCTTTTTCGGCGGCGGCGGGCCGCCTGAGCTGCAGCAGCGGCGTGAAGTGGCCCGGCTCGTAGACGGTGTGGATGAGTTCGGGCTGCGCGTTGCCGGCGCTGTGGCGCTCGATGTGCACCAGGCGGTCGCCGTCCCAGCCGTAGTAGTCCGTCCGCCCGATGCTACCGCTATCGCTGCCGTTATCTCTGCTGTATTTGGCCAGCCTGCGGCCAAAAGCATCGTAGCGGTAGCACTGGCGGCGCTGGCTATCACCCTCCTCGATGTAAATCTCGGTCAGCTGGTTGGCCGCGTCGTACGCCAGCACCATGCGCCGGCCGGTGGTCGCATCCACGCTTTCGGTGCGGTTGCCCCGGCTGTCGTAGCGGTAATGCAGTTGTGCGCCGCCACCGCCCGGGTCTTCGCTGTTGCTGTAGTTGCCTATTCGATTACCGGCCCAGTACAGCGCCGCGCTGCCAGGCTGCTCTTCCGGGGTGTCCGCGCCGTGCAGCACGTTGTAGTGAGGCTCCATCCAGTGCGGCTGGGCCTGATGAGGTTCGCCCGGCGTGGTGAAGCGGGCCTGATCGTGGGCGCGCTGCTGCGCCCGTTGGCGGTCGATGGTGGTGAGCTGGCCAGTGGGCTCCGTGGCTGCCCCGGGGGCCTTCCCTGCAATGATCGGCAGGCGGTTGCCCGCCGCGTCGAAGCACCATTGCTGCCGGGTACCTTGTGCGCCCTGGGCCTCGGTGAGACGGCCTGCGGCGTCGTAGGCAAAGCGGCTGGTGCCCGCAGGCGTTTCGATGCCCACCATCTGGCCCAGGCTGTCGTAGTGGTAGTGGCGCGAGGTGAGCATACCGACCAGGGCTTGCGGCGGGCGTACGTGGCGGGCCGCCTGGATGGGCGCATCCAGCATGTCGGCCGGCATGGCCGCGGGCAGGCCCGCCAGCCGCATGGCCCGCAGCCGCCCCGCCTCGTCCCATTCGAGCTGGCGGGTGAACTGCTGCGCCGGGGGCTGCATGCCGGCGGTACCGATATCCTGGCTCCACAAGCGCTTCGTTTCGCGGTGCAGCGCATCGCGCTCGAAGTCGACGAGGGTGTTGCCTTCCCACATGAGGCCGTGCACATGGCCCGAGCCGTAGAGCAGGTAGCCGACCTCGCCCAGCCCCTGCAACTGGCTGGCCTCCCGGTTGCCCAGCGCATCGAGCCGGTGGTTGATGCGGTGCTCGAATTCGATCACCGGGTCGGGCTTCAACGGACCGATGTTCGGCCGTGGGGACTGGAACAGGCGCTGTACCTCGCTGGTCACCCGGCCCATGCTGTCACGCTCGATCAGCGCCTGGCTCTGTAGCCATTCCAGCCCAGTGTCTGCATTCCATACGCTGGCCTGCTCCAGCTCCCCTGCGGGACTCCACTGGTAGCGGTGGATGGTGGCCGGCGCCTCGCCCGTGGCCGGCAGGTGCCGCGCGGCCAGCCGCCCGGCAGTGTCCCATTCATAGCGGGTGGTGTGTTCGGGCTGGCCTTGGTCGCCGGCCCAGCCGTCGCTCGACTGGCTCAGTTGCCCGGCCGCGTCGTACTGGTAGCTTTGCACCCGGGCGTCAAAGCCGGTTTCCTGGGTGAGCCGGTCCATGGCGTCCCAGGCGAAGTGGGTGTGCTCGCCGTTCTCGTTGGTGAGCTGGGCGAGGCGCCCGGCCGCGTCGTAGGCGAATGCCAGGCTGTGGCCGGCATGGCTGCGGTGCGTGAGGCGCCCCCACAGGTCGTATTCCATGCTGACCGACGCTGCCGTGGTGCTGGGGGCCGCGCTGTTGTGGCGGCCTGCCTGCACCTGGCTGACCCGGCCCTGGGCGTCGTACTGGTAGCGTTCTATGCTTTCGTCGGGATGGTGCACGGCCAGCAGCTGGCCCCGGTCGTTGTACTGGTAGCTGGTGCGCTCGCCCTGCGCGTTGGTCTCTGCCGCAGGCTGGCCCCAGCGGTTGTATTCGTAGTGGGTGGTGTAGTCCGAGCAGTCGGTGTAGCTGGCGAGCTGCCCGGCCGGGGTGTAGGCCAGCCGCTTGCTGCCGCCGCTGGCGTCGGTGATGCGGATGGGTTTGTCGGCGTTGAGCCGGTCTAGCGTCGGCTCGGGATACTCGAGGCTTTCCTCGCTGCCGTCGGGCCCGGTGATGCGGGTAAGCCGGTGGTGGTGGTCGTAGTGGTAGCGGATGGTGCGGCCAGCCGCGTCGGTGGCGCTTTGCAGCAGGCCGGTGTTGGCGTCGTGATTTTGGCTGCTGGTGCTGCCGTCATGGTTTTGGACTCCGAACAGTTCGCCTTCGGGGCTGATCCGCAGGTAGGTGGTGCGCCCGAGCGGGTCGGTGATGCCGCTGAGGTGACCGTAGGGATTGTAGCTGCGCCGCACGGTGCTGCCGTCTGCCCGCGTGTGTTCAACCAGACGCGCCAACCCTGACTCGCCCTGGAAGAGGTAGGCCTGCTGGCGGCCCAGGCTGTCGCTGACGACAGTGGCCGTGCGCGGCTGGCCCTCCAACTCGGGCAATGTCCGGTAGTCGAACCGGTAGTCAAGGCCCTGCTGGTTGCGCTGCTCGATCACTTTGCCGCCCGGCTCGTCGCGGTCGTAGGCGTAGTGGTGTTCAGGGCCATCGCGCTCTTGGTGGAACACCATGAGGTGGTTGCGCCAGCCAAAGCGGCGCACGACTTCGCCGTGGCGGTTCGTGACGGCGATGAGGTCGCCCTCGGCGCTGTAGGCGTAGCTGACCAGGGTGAGCGGCTTGGCGGCCTTCGTGCCCTGGTTGAGCAGCGGGTGGATGGGGTCGCTCACCAGGTCGATACCGCTCAGGCGCAGGCCGCTGTCGGCCTGCCAGAAGTGGCCCGAGGCGTAATGCCGGGCCTGCCGCGCGGCATGGGCTTGCGCATAGTGCAGCTGGTACTGGCGGCCCACGCCGTCTTCGATGGTGGTGATGCGCTGTGGGCCGTCGCTGTCGGTCCAGCGGTAGCGCTGCGAGCGGCCCAGGCGGTCGAGGGTGCCGAGCAGTACCCAGTGTTCGCTGGGGGCCGGCAGTGCTTCTGCTGAGGGAGCCTGCTGCCCCGGCTGGGCATGCAGGGCCTTGCGCGCGGTTTCTATGGCCTGCCAGTTGACGGGTGCGAAGATCCAGATCTGGTCGCCTTTGCCGCTGGCCGCGAGGATGAGGTGGGCGCTGCAGGCGAGGTCGCGGCGCACCCAGGCAAAGCGGCCGCTCCACCAGGCCGGGGCTTGTATGCCCGCTGTCGCAGGCTCGGAGGCTTCGGGCTCATTGGCGGTTTCGCCTGCGAACCGCGCCGCGCCACTGAGGCTGGCCAACTCCTGCGCCAGCCCTCCCGGGTGCATGCCGGTGCGCAGCAGCCAGATGTCTTCGCTGGGGCTGTGGATCGATTCGCCCACCGGCAGTGCCTCGAAGGTGATGGTGCGGCCCTGGCTGTCGTGCAGCAGGGTGGCATCGGGCAGCACGGTGAGCCGCAGTTCCAGCGAGGTGCCCCAGCCGTAGCCGAGGATGCCGCAGTGGCCGCCTTCGCTGGCGTTGACGTAGCTGCTGTACTGGCGCTGCCACACGAGGGGCATGGCGCCGGGCAGGGCAAAGTCCAGATCGGCGGCACCTGAAAGCACCTTGGCGCCGAGTTGGGGATTGACGGGGCTGCCGACCTTGACGCCACCGGGGCAGACGGAGCAGGCGATGCCGCCCTGGCTGCCGATGAGGACGGTGCGCGAGCCGGTGATGATCTTGCCGCCTTTGACGCTGTCGCTGATGCGCGCTGCTGGTTTACCGCTCATGAAATTTCCCTCTCTTGATGTGTGGTGGAGTACGCCGTCAGCAGTTGACCTTGGCGAGATCGGCCAGGGCGCGGATGAGTTCGGGCGTCAGGCGCACGGTGCTGCCGTTGCAGGCAAGCAAGATCCCTTTGCTGGCATGCAGCTCTATCCATTGGGCGCTCACCTTTTGCACTTCTTCCACTTGCAGGGTGTCGCTCTTGACGGTAGCGGTGCGCGGGCCTTTCACGGTCTCGGTTTTGCTCAGGCCGGTGAATTCGATACGCTTGCCGCCCACGATGGAGCTGTGCAGCACGCCGACGTTTTCCGCATGCGTCAGCCCTACATTGAACGTGGAGAGCAGGCCCACCATCTTCGTGAGCACCTGGCCGACCGTGATGTTCCATTTCTTCTTGATGTGGTCGGTTTCGTTCTGGTCGATGGTTTTCTTGCGGCTCTGGTGCACCGTCAGCGTCTCGTCGAGATCGACTTCTTCGGTACGCCAGCCATGCACCGTGATCTTCTCGTTGCGGTCCACCACCTCGGTGCGGTCGCGGTGGATGGTGTTGAACTCATCGCGGTCGATGGTCTTGCGCCGGTCATTGCCCACCCACTTGTCTTCGTCATGTTCGACTTCGGTGAGCTGGTCCTTTTGCGCATGCAGCCACAGTTGCTCCGCGCCCGCCTTGTCCTCGAAGCGCAGGGCATTCGCCGTGCCGGGGCTATCCTTCATCCCGTCGCCCGGCGTGCCGCCTTCGCTGCTGCGGGTCTTGATGCCGCTCTGGGTCTTGTTCGCCGGCAACTGCCACGGCGGCATCTGCATCGCGTTGTAGACCCGGCCGGTGATGATCGGATAGTCCGGATCGCCGTTCAGGAAATCCACAATGACTTCCTGCCCGACGCGCGGTATGTGCATGCTGCCGTAGTTCGCCCCGGCCCAGGTCTGGCTCACGCGAATCCAGCAACTGGAGTCCTGATCCATCTTGCCGTAACGGTCCCAGTGGAACTGCACCTTCACGCGGCCGTACTGGTCGGTATGGATTTCTTCGCCGGCCGGGCCGGTGACGACGGCGGTTTGCGGGCCGACCGTACTGGGTTTGGGCGTCACCCGCTGGCTGCGGTAGGGCACCCGCTTGGGCACGGCCGAAAAGCTCAGCCGATAGCTCGTCGGGCTGTCGATGCCAGCCCGCTTGCCAGCGCCGGAACCTCCGGCGCCATCGCTGCGGCGCACGTTTTCTTCAAACCGGTATTGGGCCGATTCAATGAGGTAGTCCTGGTTCTGGTCGTCGCGGGGATACTTGCAGAATGTGAACAAATAGCCCGGCGCGATATTGCGGGCATTGCCCTCGCCCTGCACCAGCTCGCGCTGCGCCTGCTGCTGCTCGATGCGGATACGGGCATAGTTCTCGCCATCGCCCACATCGGTGTAGCCGCCGGGCCAGTCGTAGATTTCGCGGCTGTCTTCGGCATGGCCTGCGGGCTGCTGCTGGCGCGTGGTCAGATCCGCCTTGGGCTTTTCGAAATCGTAGTCGTCGGCCTCGAAATGCCCCGACGCGATATCTTCCATGCAGCCCCAGCCGTCGATGAAATCTTCATCGTGCACATGGGCAGCGCGATCGCCCGAATAGTAGGGAATGGTGCTGGGCCCATTGGGCAGTGGGCTGTGTGAGCCGATATCGTCGGCCAGCACCAGCGTGTGGCTGCCGTTACTGTGCTCGAAGTAGAAATAGCCCCCTTCAACCTCCAGCAGCCGGGCGACAAAGTTGTAATCAGTCTCGCCGTACTGCACGACATACGGCCATTCGCGGTACGTGTTGGTCAGGCGGTTCTCGATGGTGAAGCCGTATTTACCCAGCACCTCCTGAACAATGTCCGGCACCGTCTTGAACTGGAATATTTTGAAATCGCTGCGGCGCGTGGCGTGCCACAGCGAGGGGCGCAATATTGCCTCATAGGCGTTGAAATCGCCGTCTCTCCCAACGTAGGAGAACTGAGTAACCTGCCCCGACAGAAACCGCTTGCCGCTGCCGCCGATTTCGGTGGTGAGATCCACCTCGATACTCATGTCCTTGCCGAGCAGCGCCTTCGCCGGGATGGTGGCCGATTCACTGAGCAGCCGCACCCGGAACTCGTACAGCTGGGAGATTTTTTCCTGCCCGGCCAGCGAACGAAATTCCAGTTGCTCGCCCAATGGGCTGTGCGCGATGAACGTTCGATTCCCCATGTGACTCCTCCTTCTGGCTACCGCGAAGGCGCGCCAGTCCATCCAAGTTTTTTCAACTATTGAGCTTTTTTTCCGGTCACCGAAATATGCGGCTCCGGGTTGCTCTGCGCCGCATCTTAAGAGCACGAGGGCCGCGTTCGGTCTAATGACCACACGGCTTCGGGGTATTACCTATTAAATATAAAAATTCAATTCGGATAATCTATTTAGTCAGGGAAATTGGGTGCTCTGCCCAGCTTGAGAATATTCACAAACTCTCACGAAATTGCGCGCCGGCACGAGCGCTCACCGGTGCCTGAAAATCGACTCTTTGAGTACAGCGCTCCGAAACAGCGCAAGTTGGCGCGCCTCCCCTTCTCACCAGAATCGTTCGCCAACAAGACGGGAAGATTGGAATTCGTATTGTTTGCTGAACGAGTCTTGCAAGACTGCCAAGGTGGCAATTCCGTCGTATCGACTTCGGGATCTGCCATATGCCATCCTTCACACTCCACAAGTTCCAAGCCGTGTGCGGCTTGGCTCTGCTGGCCATGCTGGCCGGCTGCGCCTCACAGGTGGAGCGCCAAATTTCGCCTTCCGTTGCCAACAACACCGCTGTTGCGGCTGAGAGCACTGATAGCGAGGTACCGGTAGTTCGCCATGGCCGCTACACACTGATTGAACTGCGGCCTGAGGCCAGCCAACGCGATCTATCCCTGCAGGTCGTGGATGTGGCAATGCCTGCGCACCTCTCCCCGACGGTGGGAGATGGCGTGCAACACCTGCTGCAACGGACGGGCTACAGCGCATGCCACACGAGCGAAAGCTCAATGCTCTATGCGTTTCCTCTACCGGCCGCGCATCTGCGTCTGGGCCCCATGACCCTGCGGGACGCGCTGCAGACGCTGGCTGGGCCTGCGTGGCTCCTGTCGTTCGACGAGGGCGCCCGCCAGGTCTGCTTTATCCGCAAATCCGATCCCATCGAGCTTGTATCCGCTGGAGTGGCACCATGACCATTTCCTCTCATGCCACACGGCAGCGCATGCCGTGGCTTCGCGTCGTCGCGGTGGCCTGGCTGCTTGCCCTCAGTGCAGGGCTGGTGATCATGCTGCAGGCTTTACCCAAGCTGGATAAGCCATCTGAACCCTCGCCGCAGATTGGCCAGATCGACGCTTTGGCGACGCGTCTCGACCAGGTGACGCAAGAATTGGCGACACTCAGGCGCCAGCCAGCGCCGCTCGCACCAGAGGCACTGGCGGCCACACGCGAGGCGTTGGAAGCTCGGCTGGCCCCGTTGGAAATGTCGGTCGCGGCGCTCACAGATGACCAGCAGCTGCGTGAGCTGAAAGCGCGTATCGAAAAGCTGGAGGCGCCCGCAACGCCCAAAGTAACGGCCACGCCCGTTCAACGCCCCAAGGCAACGGCGAAGGTGCCCATGCCGCCCAAGCCACCGTTCCAGGTACTCGGCATGGAATTGCGCGGCGGCGAGCGCTTTCTCACGGTGGCGCCACTGGGCTCCACTACTGCGGGCCAGATGCGGTTGCTGCGGACGGGTGAATCGGAGGGCGGCTGGACGCTGGAGCACATCAACGACAGGCACGCCATGTTTCGGGTCAACGGCCAAACCCAGCAAGTGGTGGTGCCATGAGCAAATGCACCACCTCCCTGCGCCCTCGCGTGTCAGCATTGTTGCTGACTGTCACAGCCGCCGTGCACCCTGCAGCGGAAGCGGTCGCCGAGCCTCGGCCTGCTTCGCCGCGCACTACCCCAACCGCACAAAGCGTTGAACGCCCCAGCAGCGAGGCCAGCCTGGATCAGCGGCTGGCGGGCGATTGGGGGCTCAGCCCCGAGGATTGGACTCGCTACCGCCAGTTGATGCAGGGGCCGCTGGGCACCTACTCGCCGAACCTCGACCCGTTGACCGCCCTGGGCATCGAGGCCCGCAATGATGAGGAGCGGCGCCGTATGGCCGACCTGCAGGTGAAGGCCGAGGCCAGGCGTACCGAAAAGCTGCTGTCGTACCAGCGGGCCTATGACGAGGCATGGCGCCGAGCGTTTCCGAACGCCGTGCGGGTCAATCTGCCGGGCGCCCAGGCTCCGGCACCGACAGGCAATGGACGCCTTGCGCTGTTCGTGAAAGATGGCTGCGCGCCTTGCGACGCACAGGCCAGAACGCTGCAGGCCGCCAACACACCTTTCGACCTGTACATGGTCGGTAGCCGTCAGGACGATGCACGGATCCGGCAGTGGGCGGCACGGGTCGGCATCGATCCGGAGAAGGTACGGGCCCGAACCATCACGCTGAACCACGACACCGGGCGTTGGCTCTCGCTGGGCGTCGGAGGTGAGCTACCCGCCGTGTTGCACGAAACGCCAAGCGGCTGGCAGCGTCAGTGAAGTCGAGTCGTTACCGATCTAGGCATAGCGCACATCGCGCGTAGCAACGACTTGATTGACGCCAAATCCAGTCTTGGAGTCCGAATTTTCGATGAGTCGATCGACTGCACGGGCAAGATCGGGATGGGCTTGTCCGATCCGACTATCCCGGAAGCAGCGCATTGCCGCTCCTGCAACGATATCGGCCATTTGCAACCCGATGTGATCGTGCGATTGCGCAAACGAGAACGTGGCAGTTTGATCGAATATGAAATCAGAACGTGGCGTATGAGGGACGTTATCTCGCTCGCGCTGAGCCTCCGCAACTTGCTTACCTAGTTGCAGGATCTCCTCAACTTCCAGCTGCTGGTCGTGCACGATGTGTATGCCCTGGATGTCTCGACGAAAGTAGTAGTTGATCCTTGCATAGATGTTGGCGAACGACGTCAGATTCGGAAGCATCCAGACTCGCTTGCTGCGCTTGTTGTAATCCGGCGGGGGCAGGAACTTCAGGAACGCTTCGGGATATTGCTTTTTCAGCTCCCGATACTCATTCTCCGCATCGTCCACCATCACCCTGATTCCCTGAGCAATCTCACTCGTTGCGGGAATCAAAATGCGGCGCGTCGCGAGTGACCGAAGCAACGTAAAGCACGCCAAGAGGCGCTCTTCTGACGGCTCCATGCACGCGCCTACGAAAGCATCGAGCACCTCTGTTGATGCTTCCGCATGGAGAAAGTCTGCGACCACATTACGGAGAAACGTCATCCTCGGCCCTTCCGGGAAATCCATGCAAACCGGAAGGACCATGAAGCTGGTGATGTTTACGCTGATGAAATAGCGCTTATCCACGAGCTCGACGAAGAGGGGCGACTTGATTGCGAACAGATGGTCGATGACATCCGCCACAAATTTTGGCTTGGATACCAGCGACTTGGATTTCAGTTCACCTGGAGGAATCCGGTGCTTGTCGCGTAGTTCGGCGATGTGCCGGGCAACTTCGCTCTCGTCCTCGTTCTTCAGCCCTACCGCAGCCAGCGCAAAGTAGGGCTGCCCTTGGAAGTCGAAAGCCTTCCCACTGTTGACCATATCGCCGCTATGGCCGCTTTCGTCCAGGTAGAACGTCATAGTCATAGTGAGTCCCTACCCCCTTTTTTGTTGAACGGAGCCTCCCCCGGCTCCCTATCATCCCCGAGCCAAGATGCTTCCCAACGGTTGATTGATAGAGGCAAACGCCTTGATGACGCCGTCAAACACGAAATCGAGTGCCTTGCCGTAACCCTGGTTCAGCGTTGCCGTATCAAATCCCTGGTTCTGCATCTGCTCGAAGATACCGCCCGCAACTTCATGCGCATCAGCAATGCGCAGGTCATTGGTGAGGAACAACATAGAGACGGCCTTGCCTCTTGCATCCCAGCCCTCGGGCTCGGCATCGCTCCGGAAGGCGGCAGACGCCTCTTCATTCTCATCCAATCTGGCCAGAACGATCTGCAGCGCCTGCAGCAATTTAAGGCTCGCGAGATTTGATATCCGCTTCTGCGGTACACCTGCCGCCACCAGAATTTTCCTGAGAAATCCGTCAGGCAATTTCTGCCAGAACTCATGAATGGATTTGCATCGTGCGAGAAAATCTTGCTGGCTCATTTCCAGCGGCGCCGTCTGTGCCAACTTGGAAAGTCGCGGGTAATGGAGCCAGCCGTTGTCCTGCACCTCACGACGCGAGAACCCGGTGATTTCTTCCGGCGACTTCTCGATATCGAGTATTGCCGCAAGTCGCGACAGGTTGTCACCGAGTTCCAGCCACTGATCGAGGAGCCTCGACACCTTCGACACGATGTGCTCTTCATCGAGATCTCGCTGGGCCACGATGGCTGGATCGACTACGTGCCTATGTGCATGGAGAATTTCACGGTCCGGCATACCCTTGTATAGCTCTCGGATTTGCACCTTGATCAGATTTCGGCCGACGCGCTTGCAATCGCTGAAGGCCCATTGCCCCAGGTAAGACGGGCTGCAATTCCACCTTTCGTACATACGAACGGGCGTGGTGTCGTAGAGGCTGTTCTGCTCGTACCGTTCAAGGAAACGATCGTCGAGATACACGCTCTCCGCGTGAAACAGGCCATTTGCGACCGCACGTGTGACTCCCCCCGCCACACCAGGCCATTCGAGTCCTTCAGCGGTCTGGTCTGGACATAGCTCGCACGAAACAGCTTCCACGGTAGCCCACACCTGGAGCAGATAGGCGTCGTCGGTCTTTTGGATTTCACCGTCGCACCACTCGCCTGCAACTTCCAGCACAAAAATATCTTCGCCCTTCATGAAGGCCTGAAGTTCTGGTGTATCCGCCAAGGTTGCCTGGTAGTAGAACTGGCGAACACCGCGCCCGCCTCGTAGCCACAAATACTTGCGGAGGTACTCGTTGGACATAAACCAACGGACGTCGCGAGAAGATTGGAAGTAGTACTGGCTGGAAATCTCGCCTTGCGCGACACCGAATTCAGGAAGATCAAGGTCGTCGTATATGAGGCACTGGTGCTCATTTCCGATACTGCGTGCCGTCAGGCCTAATGCCATCCACACCTTTTCCGCCAGGTGGTAGGAAGAAAAAGAACCGCTCCCCCACGACGCCACAATGTAGTCGTGGCCGCACACATTCGGCACGAAGTCTTGCTGGCTACCCTTTGCTCCGATCACCGGCGTCGAATGAGCGACCAGTCCTTGATCGCTATGCAGTACCGGGAGCGGTCGGCCGTCGTCCGGAACCACCGCCATCAACATCTGCACGGTCTCATTGGCCGGCCCGTAGATATCTCGATCCGTGTGAGAGCTGACCTCCACGCGAGTCGCAGGATTGGTTCCAACAGGCTCCAGGAGTTCACGCAGTCGCTCAGGCACCAACGCGGCGGGAATCGGAAAAGCTGCCAGGTAATCGATCATCGGTATGCGTCCTTGGCATATCAAAAGTTACACGTCATCGGCACAGTCACTTCACGCCTGCGGCACGAGCAAAGTCAAAAAGCAGATCCCATTCGAAGCTTATCTGGCTGAGTCTACCGATGTATTGCTCTTTCGTGCCACCTGCAAGTGAATCCGAACCGCTCGGCGCCGCATTGTTTGCTGCCGGGCAGCTACAGGTTGGCGAAAGTAAGGCTCCTTGCCGCTATTACGGAGCCAGTACAGGTGCCCTTCAATTCCGTTCAATGCCGGTGTTCCCCCGTCGGCTCGCTGAAACGCCTGTGGCTCTGGGTCGGGATAGCCTCCTGCATGCTCTGTTCGCCAACGCCTGGAGCTGCAGCCGAAATCCCGCCGCCAGCCTATCAACTGGCCGCCCACGCTGCCGGCGTGCCGTCACCCGTGTTGTACGCAGTGGCCCTGCAGGAAAGCGGCACACGGATTCGCGGGCAACTGCGTCCATGGCCATGGACCCTGAACGTCGCAGGCAGCTCGCTGCGCTACAGAACACGGCAGACAGCCTGCACGGGCCTGAAAGAGGCGCTGCACCGAACGTCGGCCAAGCGCATTGACGTGGGATTGGGACAAATCAACGTCGGCCACCAGGCCCACCGTGGCGTCCCGCCGTGCGAGCTACTCGATCCGTACCGCAACCTGGCACTGGCCGCGACCATCCTGCGCGAACAGCATACCCCGGGCGAGGACTGGATTCACGCGATCGGCCGTTACCACCGGCCGGCAGGAGGCGCGCCTGCTGCGCGCTACCGACGAGACGTGCAACGCCATCTGTCGAAGGTTCTGGCTCCAGGGCTTTCGGTGGTTTTCATTCAGGATTCCAAACAATGAAACCCGCCGCCTCCCTCATCACCCTGTCGCTTGCCGTATGGCTGCCGCCCGCCGGCGCCCAGCCGCAGGCAACGCCGCTGATCGTGGTCGACGACCGCGGCGGCGCCTCGACGCTGCCGTACTACGAAGCCCTCAATCCACAGCCGCACGAGCCAGATGGAAACGGCGCTGCGCGCTCGCCCATCCCACTGCCCCAGGCTCCTGTGGCACCCGTGGACGAGGCCGCGATGCTGCCGGTGCGCAGCGCCAGGCTCACGCCCGGCACCGTCACGCGGCGGGTAATCGAGGCGCCGGGCCTTCGGCCTTTCGTGGTCGTCGGCGATGACGAAGCATCGCATGCGTGGCTGCGCCGCCATGCCGCCGCGCTGCGCGAGCGCGGCGCGACCGGCTTGGTGGTCAATGTCGCGACCATGCAGGCCCTGACGCGCCTGCGTGCGCTGGTGCCCGGCGTGCCGCTAGCACCCGTAGCCGGCGATGACCTTGCCGAACGCCTGGGTCTGCGGCACTACCCGGCGCTGATCACGGCCACCAGCATCGAGCAATGACGCCATGGCGGGAAAACAACCGGTCGAAGTCCTGCTGCGCCCAGCGGTGGAGCTATACACCGTCGCAGCGTGTGCAGGTGCCGCGTTTCTCTCCCTGGCGGCCCCGTGGTCGCTCGCGCTGAGCCCGGCGATGGGCATCGGCAGCGCGTTGGCGTTCAGCGCCTACGGCGCCATCCGATACCGCGACGCCCGCGTGATCCTGCGCTACCGGCGCAACATCCGCCGCCTGCCGCGCTACGTGATGACCAGCCGCGACGTGCCGGTCAGCCAGCAGCGGCTTTTTATCGGGCGCGGCTTCATGTGGGAGCAGAAGCACACCCATAGGCTCATGCAGACCTACCGGCCGGAATTCCGCAACTACGTCGAGCCGACTCCGGCATACCGGCTGGCGCGGCGCCTGGAAGAGCGGCTGGAATCCGCGCCGTTCCCGCTGTCGCGCCTGCCCAGGCTCACTGGCTGGGACGTGCCGTTCAACCCGGTGCGGCCACTGCCGCCCGTGGGGGGCCTGCCGCGCCTGCATGGCATCGAGCCAGAGGAAGTGGACGTCAGCCTGCCGCTGGGCGAGCGCGTCGGGCATTCGCTGGTGCTGGGCACCACGCGCGTGGGCAAGACGCGGCTCGCCGAGCTGTTCGTCACCCAGGACATCCGCCGTAAAAACGACGCCGGCGAGCACGAGGTCGTCATCGTCATTGACCCGAAGGGCGATGCCGATCTGCTCAAGCGCATGTACGTCGAGGCCAAGCGCGCAGGCCGCGAGGGGGAGTTCTACATCTTCCATCTGGGATGGCCAGAAATCTCCGCCCGCTACAACGCAGTGGGCCGCTTCGGGCGCATCAGCGAAGTCGCTACACGAATCGCCGGCCAGCTTTCCGGCGAAGGCAACAGTGCGGCGTTCCGCGAGTTTGCCTGGCGCTTCGTCAATATCATCGCCCGCGCCCTGGTCGAGCTGGGGCAGCGCCCGGACTACATGCTGATCCAGCGACACGTCATCAATATCGACGCGCTGTTCATCGAGTACGCCCAGCATTACTTCGCCAAGACCGAGCCCAAGGCCTGGGAAATCATCGTCCAGCTCGAGGGGCGCCTGAACGACAAGAACATCCCGCGCAACATGATCGGGCGCGAGAAGCGCGTGGTCGCACTGGAGCAGTACCTCTCGCAGGTGCGCAACTATGACCCGGTGCTCGACGGCCTGCGTTCGGCAGTGCGCTACGACAAGACCTACTTCGACAAGATCGTCGCATCGCTGCTGCCGCTCCTGGAAAAGCTCACCAGTGGCAAGACCGCGCAGCTCCTGGCGCCGCACTACGCCGACCTGGCTGACCCCCGGCCGATCTTCGACTGGATGCAGGTGATCAGAAAGCGCGCCGTCGTCTATGTGGGCCTGGATGCGCTGTCCGATGCCGAGGTTGCGGCGGCGGTCGGCAACTCCATGTTCTCCGATCTGGTGTCGGTCGCCGGCCATATCTACAAGCACGGCATCGACGATGGTCTGCCGGGTGCATCGGCGGGTACGCGCGTGCCGATCAACGTGCACGCGGACGAATTCAATGAATTGATGGGCGACGAGTTCGTCCCGTTGATCAACAAAGGCGGCGGTGCCGGGCTACAGGTCACCGCGTACACGCAGACCCTCTCCGACATCGAAGCGCGCATCGGCAACCGCGCAAAGGCCGGCCAGGTCATCGGCAACTTCAACAACCTGTTCATGCTGCGCGTGCGCGAGACGGCCACCGCCGAATTGCTGACCCGGCAACTGCCCAAGGTCGAGGTCTATACCACCACCATCGTCTCGGGCGCGACCGACAGCTCCGATATCCGCGGCGCGACGGATTTCACCTCGAACACCCAGGACCGCATCAGCATGTCCAGCGTACCGATGATCGAGCCCGCGCACGTCGTCAGCTTGCCGAAGGGCCAGTGTTTCGCGTTGATGCAGGGCGGGCAGCTCTGGAAGATCAGGATGCCACTGCCCGCGGCGGACCCGGACGAAGTCATGCCCAAGGATCTGCAGCAGCTCGCCGGCTACATGCGCCAGACCTACACCGACGCAGCCCAGTGGTGGACGTTCACCGGCTCCCCTGCCCTGCAGGACGCGGCCTTGCCCGACGACCTGCTCGATGCGGTGGCCGCCGGGGCACCCGCCCCCGCCACCGGCGTGGACGACACGGCAGGAGACGATGTCAACGACGAGGCCACACCATGAGCGATGCGGCCTCCACCGCGCAACGCGAGCAGAACCGCCGGCAGGGCCTGATCGCAGGCACCATCGGCTTGCCGTTCCGGATGTTCGGAGTGCTGATCGGATCACTGCTGTTTTCCATCATCGTGGAGTGCGTGGGCATGCACCTGTTCTGGAAGGATCAGGGCTGGCGGCACTCGCAGGAGATGCTCCAGTACGAGCTCGGGCACCTGTCCAGCCACTTCACCCGCAGCGTGGTCGTGCAGGAGCCTGGGCGCACCGCACACTCGCTGGTGGATACCGGCTACCAATGGGTTTTCGTGCGCTCGGGGCTGCAAGATCGCATGAGCCAGGCCGCCGAACGCGCCCGCGCGCCCAGCCAGGGGCAGGCGCGGAACTTCCGCTACTTCATCAGCCAGGCCTACGTCTGGGCCGAGAACTATCTCATCGCCGCAGCCTTCACCACCTTGATGTTCCTGGTCAGGCTGCTGGTACTGGCACTTACGCTGCCCTTGATCTGCACGGCTGCCTTTGTCGGCCTTATCGACGGTCTGGTGCGGCGCGACGTGCGCCGCTTCGGCGCGGGCCGTGAATCCGGCTTCCTCTACCACCGCGCAAAGGCGAGCCTGATACCGCTGGCCGTGCTGCCTTGGGTCACCTACCTCGCGCTGCCGGTCTCGGTGCATCCGCTGGTCATCCTGCTGCCCAGTGCCGTATTGCTGGGATTGGCCGTGAGCCTCACGGCGGGCAGTTTCAAGAAATATCTCTAGGGCCTGCTCACATAACCCACGGGGTCGCGCAAGCCAGGCAGGGCTGTCAATGCTAGGCGTGCGACGTAGTGCGGGTAGATACCCGCACAAGGAGCGCAACGACGCAGTGGCGGCCGTGCCTGGCTTGCCCTTCGGGTTGTGCAGCCTTGGGCGGTCTGCGGCGTTGCCGTTCCTTGCAAGGTACCTACCTTGCTGCGGACCGGCGCCTTGCATCCCATCCCAAGGCTGCGCAACGCGATCCCCGTGCGTTATGTGAACAGGCCCTGGCCCATCAATCCGGTTCCCTGCGAGTTCCTATTGTTTGCGGCCTGAAACCTTCCCGGGCTCCACGATCGAGCCATTGCTGATCACACAGGAATGGTGCAATGGTGGCTTCGATCTGGCCGCGCGCCGCGCATCGCGGCGTGCCTTTTTTTCTCGTGACGGCTCTGCTGGCAGGTCAGTCGCAGATGACCCACGCCGAGACGCCGACACAGCGGCAGGAGCTGACCGCCGCGCTGCGCCAGCTCGACGCGCTGCAGCGCACGGTCGCCGACAGCGCCGCACACACCCCGATCACGCCGGGCGAGCGCTACCACTTCGACTACCCACGGCTCCTGGCTGACTTGGCGCGCGTGCGCACCGGTATCCAGCACCACCTCACGCCATCGCGCGCTCAGCCACGCGATCCCGCCGAGCTGGCTGGCGAGTACCGCACCGAGCGAACCGCACCACCGGCACCATCGGCGCCAACGCAGGAGCGCCGGCCATGAACAGCGCCCAGACCACCGCTTTCCTGGCCAACAGCGGCATCCAGCCTTCGGCGATGGCGACCGTCCTGGTCGGCATCGTCTTCGCCGTACTGCTCGTGTGGGGCGTGTGGGCAATCCGGACGGCCTATGTCGGATGGGCGGAAAACAGCCTCAACCAACGCCAGTTCCTGATCGTCTGCATCCGTTTCGTCGCGATGTACCTCGTGCTGACCTTCTTCCTCCTCTCTTGAAAGGACCGACCATGCGAAACCGCACCCTCACCTCCCGCCTCGCCCAGCGCGCCACCGTGGCCCTGGCCACCGCCGCGCTGCCGGCGCTGTCATTCGCCCAGGGACTGCCGAAACTGGAAAATCCATCGCGCGGCACCGGCAGCGGCATCATGCAGACCATTCGCAACTATGGCTACGACATCGTCATGCTCGTGGCCCTGCTGGTGGTGGCATCGATGTTCGTCGGCGTGTGCTACCACGCCTACGGCACCTACGCGGAAATCCACACCGGCAAGAAGACCTGGGGCCAGTTCGGCCTCACCGTCGCCATCGGTGCCGTGCTGCTCGTGATCGGCATCTGGCTGCTCACCGAAGCCACTGGCGTCCTGTAAGCAGGTGCGGGCCATGTCCGAGCACCAGCACATCCGCGCCGACGGGACCGTGACGTTCCTGCCGCACCGGCTCAACCGCCACCCGGTGGTAGTGCGCGGCCTCACGGCGGACGAGCTGTGGTTCTGCTGCGGTCTGTCCGGCGCCGCGGGCCTGCTGATCGGCGCGCCGCTGTCCTGGGTGTTCCACACGATCGCGCTGGCGCCCACCTTCGTCGTCCTTGGCATAGCCCTCGGCATCTTTGTCGGCGGCGGCGTCCTGCGCCGGCTCAAGCGCGGCCGGCCCGATACCTGGCTGCACCGGCAGTTGCAGTGGCACGTCGCCACGCAGTATCCGCTCGTGAGCCGCTGGGTGGGCGGCCAGCGGCTGATTTCGCGCTCGGGCTTCTGGACCACCCGCAGGTTCACGCCAAAGGAGGCGCGATGAGCCGTTTCAAGAACGAGATCACCCACCTGCAGGCACACATCAAGACGCTGCGCCTGGGCGCCGGAGCGCTGTTCATCGTCGCCCTGGTGATGGGCGGCGGATGGTGGAGCGCACCGCGCGACCTGACCATCCACGTGCCTCCCGACCTGCGTTCGGGCAGCACCCGGAAATGGTGGGAGGTTCCCCCCGAGAGCGTGTACGCCTTCACGTTCTACGTGTTCCAGCAGTTGAATCGCTGGCCGACGAACGGTGAGGAAGATTACCCGCGCAACCTGCATGCGCTGTCGCCGTACCTCACGCAATCGTGCCGAGCCTTTTTACAGGCGGATTTCGAATCCCGGCGTAGCACGGGCGAACTGCGCCAGCGCGTGCGCGGCATCTACGAGATTCCGGGCCGTGGCTATGGCGACGACCCAACGGCGCGTGTGCGCCTGGTTTCCGGCAATGACTGGGTGGTGACGCTGGACCTCAACGCCGACGAGTACTACGGCTCGGAGCAGATCAAGCGCGCCCTGGTCCGCTACCCCATCAAGGTCACACGGGTGGACGTCAACCCCGCACGCAACCCCTTTGGCCTCGCGCTCGACTGCTACGACGGCACACCGCAGCGCATCAGCACGCCGGAGCCGGCGCGCCCAGCATCCGCCCAAGGCAGCCTGGTGCCGCATGCGCCTCAAGGAGACAAGCAATGAAACACCCCTTCCGGCACCACCTGCTCGCCTTGCTGGGACTGCTGGCCGTGAGCGTTCCCCTCGAGGCCCGGGCGCTGGAGATCCTGCGCTGGGAACGCATGCCTCTTGCCGTGCCGCTGCGGGTCGGCCAGGAGCGCATCGTATTCATCGACCGAAACGTGCGCGTCGGCATCCCGGCCGGCGTTGGCGAGCGGCTGCGCGTGCAGAGCGCCGGCGGCGCGGTGTACCTGCGCGCGAGCGAGCCGATCGAGCCCACGCGACTGCAGTTGCAAGACGCCGATACCGGCGCGCTGATCCTGCTGGACATTGCCGCCGAACCAGCCAAGGACGGCGAGCCAGCCCTGGAGCCTGTACGCATCGTCGAAAGCGACACTGCCCCTGCACGCTACGGCGACCAGCCGGCCGACAAAGACGCACCGGCACATGCCAGCGACCGGGTGCGTGCTCGGCGCGAAACCCCGATTCCGGTCGTGCTGACGCGCTTCGCCGCGCAGAACCTGTATGCCCCGCTGCGCACCGTGGAGCCGCTGCCGGGCGTCATGCGGGTCAACCTGCGCCGCGACCTGGACCTCGGCACGCTGATGCCCACGCTGCCAGTGCGCGCTACCGCGCTCGCCTCCTGGCGCCTGGAAGACCAGTGGGTGACGGCCGTGCGCCTGACCAACACCAGCACTGGCTGGATCACGCTCGACCCACGCACGCTGCAGGGCGACTTGCTCACGGCGACATTCCAGCACGAGGCACTCGGCCCGCACGGCGCGCCCGAGGACACCACCGTCCTGTACGTGGTCACGCGCGGCCGCGGCCTCGCGCAATCATTGCTGCCTGCCATCCACCGCTTCGACCCGGCCGCGCACTTGCCGCCGCCCGAGGCCAGCGACGGCAAGGAGGCCCATCATGCGCAGTAACGGCCTGCTCAAGTGGTTGATGATCCCGGTGGGGCTTCTGGTGCTGTTCATCGGCATTCGGCTGTTCTCGGGCGGCGATGCCTCCACGCCGCCCCGTACCGGTTCGAACGCGCAGTTGACCGCCGAGGAAATGAAGGCGCTGGGCATCGAAGGCGATACCCCGAATGACACGGTGGCGACGCTGGTGGCGCAGGTCAAGCAACTGCGCACCGAGCTGCAGACCGCCGTCTCCGACAACAAGGCCCAGCGCACCGAGAACCAGCGCCTGCGCCAACGTGATGAATCGATCGACCAGCGCATCAGTGCCGCGCTCGAATCCGAGCGTACCAACCAGCAGCGCGACCAGCAGCAGGCGACCAGCGAGCGCCAGCAGACCGAGGGCTTGCTGGCCGACCTGCAGCGGCGCCTGGACGGCATCGGCGGACGCGATGGCGGCCACGCCGACCTGCCGGTGGGCCTGGGGCTGCGTGACGGCGACGACAAAGGCGTGGAAGGCGGCACGCGCTGGGTGGAGCCGGACGATGCGAAGCAGACCGATGGACGCGGCAAAGCGAATGGCGGCATGAGTTTCCCGACCAGCTTCGGTCCGGCCCAGCGCACGCTTCAGAGCACCGCTGACACCGTGGCGAACGCCGGTTCCCGCGCCGCGGGCGCCAAGAGTACCAAGCCCGTCTACACGGTGCCGACCAACTCGACCCTCATGGGTTCTGTGGCGATGACTGCGCTGATCGGCCGCGTGCCGATCGACGGCACGGTCAACGACCCGTATCCGTTCAAAGTACTGGTTGGCCCCGACAACCTCACCGCCAACGGCATCGACATTCCCGATGTGGCCGGCGCCGTGTTCAGCGGCACGGCCTCGGGCGACTGGACGCTGTCGTGCGTGCGCGGCCAGGTGCGCAGCATCACCTTCGTCTTCCGCGACGGAACCGTCCGTACCGTGCCCGACGACAGCGACGGCAAGCAACAGAATAACCAGGGCGACGGCCTCGGCTGGATCAGCGATCCCCACGGAATCCCCTGCGTCAGCGGCGAGCGGCGCAGCAACGCGCAGCAGTACCTCGGCACGCAAGCCCTGGTCACCGCGGCTGGTGCCGGCGCTGCCGCGCTCATCAAGTCCGACAAGGGCGTGTCGGTGAGCAACAACGGCAGTGGCTCGCTGGGCACCGTCGGCATCACCGGCGACGAGGCCGTGGGCCGCATCCTGTCCGCCGGCGTGCAGGACATGTCAGCGTGGATCAACAAACTCTACGGCCAGGCCTTCGCGGCCGTCTACGTACAGCCCGGCGCCAAGGTCGCCGTCCACCTCGAAAAACCCATCGCCATCGACTACGAGCCCGAGGGCCGCAAGGTCGATCACCGCGCCGGAGAAAGCCATGCACTCGAACTCGATTAAGGGCCTCGCGCTGGCCATTGCCATCGCGCTGCTCGGCGGCTGCGCCACCAGCAAGGAAAAGCTGCTGCCCCATGGCGACAGCACGATGATGGACATCTGGCAACGGGAAGCCGGCGACGGCGCGGGCCCGGCCGTGCGCCGCCAACTGCTCGATGCGCGCCAAAGCCTGCGCCGGCCGCTGACCGGCATCGACATGCAGGCCGCGCCTGCCGAACAAGCGCGCTTCACGCGCACCGCGCACAACGAAGTGCAACGCCAGTTCAAGCGCCTGCCCAATCCCGATCTCGTGATGTATGTCTATCCGCATCTGACAGGCACCGACCCTGTGCCGGTACCGGGCTATGCGACCGTCTTCCCCCTGTACCAGCGCATCCAGTACGCCATGCCGGGCGAGCGCGTGGAGGACTACTGATGCGGTGGAAACTCCCGTGGCCAAGGCTGGGCGCAGTCGACACCAGCAAGGCACTCGATGACGAGCAGCCGGACGGCTGGCAGCGCCACGTCGAATCCCTGCGCCAGGCTGGCATCCCCGAACCCGGCTCGGCGGTCCAGGGCCGCAGGCCGGCGACCGTGGCCGACGAGCAGGCGCTGTACGAGGTGGCGCCATCGTTCGTCGGGCTACTGCCCTGGGTGGAGTTCCTGCCCGGGTCGAACTCGATGCTGCTGGAGGACGGACAGTCCGTGGCCGCCTTCTTCGAGCTGGTGCCGCTGGGCACCGAGGGCCGCGAGCCGGCCTGGCTGGCCCAGGCCAGGGACGCACTGGAAAACGCGCTGCAGGACAGCTTCGACGAGTTGGACGAAAACCCCTGGGTACTGCAGCTCTACGCCCAGGACGAGCCCAGCTTCAACCAGTACCTGCAGACCCTGCGCGACTACGTGCAGCCGCGCGCCCGCGGCACGGACTTCACCGAGTTCTACCTGCGCTTCTTCGGTCACCACCTGCGCGCTGTGGCCAAGCCAGGCGGGCTGTTCGAGGACACCGTGGTCACTCGGCTGCCCTGGCGCGGCCAGACCCGGCGTGTGCGAATGGTCGTCTACCGCCGCGCCACTGGACAAGCCGCCCGGCGCGGCCAGACGCCCGAGCAGGTGCTGGGCATCGTCTGCGACCGCTTGTGTGGCGGGCTGGCCAACGCAGGCATCCAGGCCCGGCGCCTGGGCGCGGCGGATATTCATGACTGGCTGCTGCACTGGTTCAACCCCAACCCCGGAATGCTCGGAGCGGCCATCGAGGACCGGGAGCGTTTCTATTCGCTGGCGCGCTACCCCGAAGCATCGGAGGAAGGCGAGATCGAGCTTGCGAGCGGGCGGGATTTCAGCCAACGGCTGTTTTTCGGGCAGCCGCGCTCGGACGTGGAGCACGGGGCCTGGTATTTCGACGGCATGCCGCACCGCGTGCTCGTTACCGACCGGCTGCGCATGCCGCCCGGCGCCGGGCACCTGACCGGCGAGACCCGCAAGGGTGATGCGATCAACACGCTGTTCGACCAGATGCCCGAGGACACGACGATGTGTCTGACGCTTGTTGCAACGCCCCAGGATGTGCTCGAGTCGGACTTGAACCATCTGGCGAAGAAGGCCGTGGGCGAAACCCTGGCATCGGAGCAAACGCTGCGGGACGTGAAGGAGGCGCGCTCGCTGATCGGCAGCGCGCACAAGCTCTACCGGGGCACCCTCGCGTTTTACCTGCGCGGACGCGACGAGGCAGAGCTGGACCGGCGCGGCCTGGATCTGGCAAGCGTCATGCTCAACGCCGGCCTGCAGCCGGTGCGCGAGGACGATGAGGTAGCCCCGCTCAACAGCTACCTGCGCTGGCTGCCGTGCTGCTACAACCCCGCCCAGGACCGGCGCAGGTGGTACACCCAGCTGATGCTGGCCCAACATGCCGCGAACCTCTCACCGGTGTGGGGACGCAGCCAGGGCACGGGACACCCTGGCATCACCATGTTCAACCGCGGCGGCGGAACCATTACTTTCGATCCGCTCAACCGCCTCGACCGGCAGATGAACGCCCACCTGTTTCTCTTCGGTCCCACGGGCTCGGGCAAGTCCGCCACGCTCAACAACCTGCTGAACCAGGTCACGGCGCTCTACCGCCCCCGCCTGTTCATCGTCGAGGCAGGCAACAGCTTCGGGCTGTTCGCGGAGTTCGCGCGCAAGCTCGGCTTGACGGTCAACCGCGTCAGGCTGGCACCCGGCTCTGGCGTCACCCTCGCGCCGTTCGCCGATGCACGCCGGCTGATCGAGACACCCAGCGACGTGCAGACGCTTGATGCCGATGCGCTGGACGAAAACCCGCCGCCACAAGCCGCTGTCACCGATGCAGACGAGCAGCGCGACGTGCTCGGCGAACTCGAAATCACCGCACGGTTGATGATCACCGGCGGCGAAGACAAGGAAGAGGCACGCATGACGCGGGCCGATCGCTCACTGATCCGCCAATGCATCATCGATGCGGCTGAATGCTGCGTGGCCGAGAAGCGTACCGTGCTCACGCGTGACGTGCGCAACGCGTTGCGTGCACGCGGCCAGGACCCCACCTTGCCGGAAATGCGGCGCGCGCGGCTGCTGGAAATGGCCGACGCCATGGACATGTTCTGCCAGGGCGCCGATGGCGACATGTTCGACCGGGACGGCACCCCATGGCCCGAGGCCGATATCACCCTGGTCGACCTGGCGACGTATGCCCGCGAGGGCTACAACGCGCAGCTGTCCATCGCGTATATCTCGCTGATCAACACGGTCAACAACATCGCCGAGCGCGACCAGTTCCTGGGCAGGCCGATCATCAACGTGACGGACGAGGGGCACATCATCACCAAGAACCCGTTGTTGTCGCCCTACATCGTGAAGATCACGAAAATGTGGCGCAAGCTCGGGGCGTGGTTCTGGCTGGCGACGCAGAACATCGATGACCTGCCGAAGGCCGCCGAGCCGATGCTCAACATGATCGAGTGGTGGATCTGCTTGAGCATGCCGCCCGACGAAGTGGAGAAGATTGCCCGGTTCCGTGAGCTGAGCCCGGCGCAGAAGGCGCTGATGCTCTCGGCGCGCAAGGAAGCCGGCAAGTTCACCGAGGGTGTGATCCTGTCGAAATCGATGGAGGTGCTGTTCCGCGCCGTGCCGCCGAGCCTGTACCTCGCGCTCGCGCAAACCGAGCCCGAAGAAAAAGCCGAGCGCTACCAGCTCATGCAGCAATACGGCGTCAGCGAACTCGAGGCGGCCTTCAAGGTGGCCGAGAAGATCGACCAAGCGCGTGGCATCGGATCGCCTGCCCTGGATCTGCCGCAATAGCCGCAATAGCCGCCGGAGAACGCCATGGAACCCCAACGTCCTTTCATTCCGATGCAGGTGCAGTCATTCCGCCGTCGGCGCTGGCGCACTCGCCGGCTCTGGCTCCTGGCCGCCGGGTGGCTCGCGCTGCTGCTGGTCGGGTTCCTGACCCGGCCGTCCGGCGAACCCGCACTGCCCTCCGCGCCGGTCAGCGGCTCGCCACGGGCCGTGCCTCCCTGGCTGCTGGGCAACCCGGACGGCCGTTTCACGCTGACGCTCTATGCGGACCTCGAATGCCCGTTCTGCCGGAGCTACTTCCCGCTACTCAAGCGCTGGGTAAGCAGCAACGCAGACGTGGCCCTGCAATGGCACCACCTGCCGCTGGCCGCGCATGAGCCAGCAGCATCGGCCGAAGCGCGCCTGGCCGAATGCGCTGCAGAATCGGGTGGGCAGACGGCCTTCTGGCAAACCATCGAATGGGTCTATGCTCACACGCGCAGCAACGGTCAGGGCCTGCCCGACGGCCTGCGCTATCCCGGCCTCACCCCAGCCATCGAGCAGTGCCTGGCCAGCGAGCGCCCCGATGCGGTGATCCGCGCGCAGGCTGTGGAATCCATCACGGGCGGCGTGACTGCCACCCCCTCGGTGCGGCTGCAAGATCGCGAAACCGGCAAAGCCATCCTGCTGGTGGGGCCGATCGAGGGCGATGCCTTGCTATCGGCCATGGACATGCTCGCGACTGGCGACCAGCCTGCCGCGGCCGAAATGCCCGCTGGCATCGCCAGCTCCCTGCTCAAGTAGCCCCGGCATGCAGAGCGAAATCGCGCGAGCGTCGGGCGTGAAGAGCTTGATGACAGGCGCGGCCCGCCGGCCGCACAAAATCAGCGCATCTTGAGCAAACGCTCGAATTCCGCCGGTATGGCCTGAAACTTGTTCACGCCCTTGGGCGGCCAGGAATCAGGGCTGCAATCGCCGAGATCCACGCGGGATGGCGTCGCGGCAGGCCGGTAGCCATGGAGGGTGAGCGGCAAGTCAGTGCCGTCACAGCTCAGGCGTGCGAGCAAGACACCGGTGCGCTTGTTCACCACCGTCGCCTCCCAGCATTCATCGGCACAGCCGCGCGATTGGTAGACGAGCTTTTCGCCGGGATGCGGCCACTTCAGTTCAAACGGGCCGGAAGTCTGCGCCTGGGCGGATGCGACCGCGCCGAACAGAAAACATGTGGCCGCCAGAATGTGGCAGGAAGGCACGTGCAATTTCCTCTTATTTGCCGCAGCTGGTTGCTCGATGGTTTCGTGCTGGAAAATTCGCGTGAGGAGTGTCGCTACACGATCAGTAGTCCAGCAGTTCTGCCGAAGCAAGAGCGCTGTTGTTGTTAAAATCATCTTCCCGAAAAATTCCACGCGCAAGCCGCTCCCTGAAGCCGGGCTTGGACTCTACATAACCTCGATCGCCGCCCGCCGCCAGCAACTTGCCGTTAGGCAGCAAGGAAAGCGTAGCCCCGCTTCCAACGGCGTCATGCATCGGCACCGTGGCGATGGAGGCGCCTTTCGTCACGTCGTAAATTTCAGCCGAATCCAGATCCAAGCTCCGGCTATCGCGACCACGCGCGAAAAGCACATTCCCATTAGGCAGCAGCACCGCCGTATGCTCCGATCGAGCGCCACTCATGCGCCCTGCGGATGACCATTGGCCTGTGGCCGGATCATAGATCTCCACCGAATTCAGATACGGCCGAGCGTCCTTGGCAATGGCCGCATCTAGGTCCGCCGCCGTGACATTGGGGCCCTTCTCCTTGATAACTTCGGCGACCACCGCATCTTCGTCGGCCCTCTCATCATCTTCGCCACCTGCCACCAAGACCTTGCCCGATCGCAGGAGCGTCGCCGTGTGACCGCAGCGAGCCGCTCTCATGTGGGCGGCCTCGGTCCAGGTGCCAGTCGCCGGATCATATAGTTCTGCTGATGAAGTTGCCGTTTTGCTGCCGTAGGTAGGTCGCTCGGTCCGCCCTCCCGCGACAAGCACCTTGCCGTCTGACAATAACGTGGCGGTATGGCAAGTACGGTGCGCAACCATAGACCCAGTGGCCAGCCATGCACCTTGAGTGGGATCGAACAGCTCCGCAGAGCCCAGAACCTCATAGACCCCACCGTCTTTGGTGCCGCTCTGGCCTCCGACGGCAAGCACTCGGCCATTCTGCAACGCGGTAAGCGTATGGCGCAGGCGTCCCGTCGCCATAGGCCCAACCGCTGACCATGCTCCGCGCTCGGGGGTATACATCTCAGCCAACGGGGTGCCATCAAATGAGAGTCCAGTCACGCTCCCCGTTGAAACCGTGATGGTCTCCACAGACCGGCCACCTGCAACCAGCACCCTACCGTCGCGCAACAATACGGCTTTGGCGGCAAGCAGCGGCACCGTCATAGAGCCGGTCTTCAACCAACGCTGAGATTCGGCATCGTAAAGCTCGCTGGAAGCCAGCACCCTGCCGCCGCCCTTTCCCCCGAAACCGCCGGTCACCAACACGTGGCCGTCAGGCAATGAAACGGCGGTATGACCGAAGCGTGACGTCAACATCGGTTTCGTGAGCCTCCATCGGGGAGGCTCATTCGTCGTTTGAGTTTCGCCGTTCGCAGACTGGCCCACGGCCTGGCCACAAAGTGCAAGGGCGGCAAAGAAGCTCAAGGCCGTCCCGCGCAAAAATCCGATCGTGTGCTGCATGTCCAAGAAGGGCGTCGTCACGTGAAAGGTGAAAGTCTAGCAAAGACGCTGGCTGACGCGTGGTGGACAAGATGCAGGCGGATTTTGGACAACCTCTGTGTATTCGCACAAAGCTGATCTGCCCTGGAGTTTTCAGCCCAATCGAAGCTTGAGAAAGTGGCTCCCGCATAACGCCAAGGAATGCGGTGCATCTGGAAAACGGATTCTTGGTAGAGCACTCGCCGGGTATGCGGTGCAATGCATGCCTGACCCGATTCCAGGCGCCGCACCATGAAGCTCCCTCACCTCGCTGCCACTGCATTGCTTGCCCTGCAGGCCGCCGCTGCATTGCCGGTGCTGGCGGCCGACCTCCACGTTTTTACCGACCGGGCACACCCGGTTCGCGGCGTACCCGCCGGTGCTGTCGTCGTCGAGCTGGACACCGCGGCGCAGCTCGAGGCCGAACTGGCTGCGGACCTGCCGGGAGATGCCGGCAAAGCGGCCCCCATCGTCCAGCGGCGACTGGAGCAAGGTGGCCCCGAACTGCAGCGGCGGCTGGCGGTTGCCTACCAGGGGGTAACCGAGGCATGGAGCCTGGGAGTAACCAAAGTGCCCGCCGCTGTTGTCGAGCACAGCTACGTCGTCTACGGAGAGCCGGATGTGTCGATCGCGCTGGCCCGCATTGCGCAGTACAGGAAGGAGCACTGATGATCGCCTCACGCCGTCTGCGCATTGCCGCAGCATCGTTCCTGCTCGGGGTGTCCGGTGGCGCGTGCGCGTTGGATACCGCCACCATCGCGGCCTCCGCGCTCTCGCCAGGCTGCCTCGAGTACCGGGTGGTCGGCATCTGCTACTGGCTGCAATGCGGCCTCGGCGGCTGCCGCGTTCGCACCTCAGTGAAGGTGCGCCACTACATCCCGGACGCTGTGGTGTCCAGCTACGCCAACACCGGCGAAAACCCGTGGATCGAAGCCCGGCTGCTGAGCCCTGCCAACCCTAGCGCCCAAAGCGGCGGCGACGGCACCACCAACCAGAGCAACGAGAACAACCTGGCCAAGTTCCGCAACGCCGACGTCATCGGTCATCCGGCAGGCGCGGCCTTCAACAAGTTCCTCTCATCGTTCGGCTACACGTGCGAAGGTGCCAGCACGCCGCTCATGCCCTACCTGCTCAGCACGCTCGACACCATCGCCTGGCGCTACAACATACCGGAGCTGGCCTACCCGGAGTCGCTGATACCAGGCATGCGCGAGGTCGGCGGGCGCCTGACATTCAACCTGTGGGGAAACATCTATCCACGCGGCGGCTTCCTGCATCAGGTAGACGACCACAAAGCCAGCGCCGTGGTCGCCCAGCGCGCTGGCGATATCGTCACGCGCCGAGGGCAGTTGCACGTCTACCAGCCGCTGCTGGCGAACGCGCGGCCCGGCTACTGGCCGGCCGGTGCCCTGGTGGAAAGCCAGGCATCGACGGGCAAGTGGCAAGAGCTGACGCCCCGCCTGTCGAGCAGTTGCGTGGTGTTCCCCAACACGAATTTCCTGGTCCAGGCCCAGCGTGGCGACTACGCCTGGGCGCTGTGGCGCCCCTATAGCTGCTGCAAACGCCGGGGGCAGACGTTCCTGGGCAGTACGGACTTCCTCTGAGGATGCACGGCGATGAAGAAACCTACCCCCAATCTCTCCTCCGGCCGTCACCGCGCGACATTGCGCTGCGCGATCCTGCTGGTTGCACTGGCACTCACCAGCGGACCGGCCCCAGCACAGACTCAGATTGGCGATGGCACCATCAGCAGTTCGGGCAGCGTTATCGGCGACAACGTGCTCTACAGCATCGGCGGCGGCCGTGCGGTATCGATGAGCGGCGCGGGCAAAATGCAAAGCCTGAGCGTGGGGATCGGCTGGAACAGCAACCTGATCTGCGGCGACATGAGCATCACCGCCACGCTGCAGAACCAGCTCAACGGCCTCACGAATGGCTTTCAGCAGATCATGAGCAACGTGATCCAGAGTGCGACAAGCGCGGTCGCCTCGCTGCCGGCACTGATCATCCAGCGTGCCGACCCCGGCCTGTACAACCTGCTGACCAACGGCGTGCTGCAAGCCAGGCTCGACTTCGACCGCTCCAAGCTGACCTGCCGCGCGATGGCCGAGCGCATGGCTGACCTGGCCGGCGGGCAGACCGGCTGGAGCCAACTGGCGGAGGGCATGGCGTTGAAGCAGGCAGTGTCCAGTACCGATGCCGTGGCCGCCGTCGAGAAGGCCGAGAAAAGCCGCGGCAACAACGGAGTTCCGTGGATTGGCGGCAGCAATGCGGGCGGCAACGGGCAGAGCTCGATCAAGGTCGTCAGCGACGTCACCCGTGCCGGCTACAACCTGCTCAGCGGGCGCGGCGCGACCGACACGTCGCCCATCAGCAGGAGCGCCTGCGGCAACAAGCTGACCTGCCAGACCTGGAGTTCGCCGCAGGACGCGGCAACCTGGGCCACCCGCGTGCTCGGCGAGCGCGAGCAGCGCACCTGCGAGCAATGCACGAAGACGCAGACCACGCCTGGCGTGGGCCTTACGCCGATGATTCAGGAGGAGTACGAAGTCAAGGTCAAGGTGCTGCAGGCGCTGGTCAGCCGCGCCAAACCAACCACGGCGGCCAATCTGGAAGCGGCCGGCGCCGCCTCCCTCCCGATCACCCGAGGCGTCATCGAAGCGCTGCGCGACGAGCCGGATCAAGACCTGCTTGGGCAGCGCCTGGCCTCGGAGGTGGCACTGACCAGCGTGCTCGAGAAGGCCCTGCTGCTGCAGCGCACGCTGCTCGCCGGCAAGAAGGAGCCGAACGTTTCGGCGAATGAGCTGGCGATCCAGGCCGTAGACCAGGAAAGCGCTGCACTGGCGCAGGAGATCGGCAACCTCAAGACGGAACTGGAGCTGCGCCGGACGTTGGCCGCCAACTCGCCGATGGCGATCATCCAGCGCCACGGGGCGCGCGCGGCAGGCTCGCGCGGCATCTACGAGGGCGATACGGTGCCCGGCCGCCTCGATCAGTTGCAGAAAGGCAAGCCGGGAAGCAAGCCATGAGCCTGATTCACACACGCTGGCTGCGGCCGCACTGGCTTTTCAGCCGGCGCACGGCGAAGGCGCTGCTGGCAACGGTGCTGATCCTCACCGCAGCCGTGGCGGCCAACATCGCCGGCGTCTACCTCGCCGGCAGCATTGCCAGCTGGGAGCGGTGGCTGGCTGCCGCGGCAGGCTACTTCCTGGTGTGGCGGCTATGCCTCTATGCGGCGACGGCCTGCGGCTGGATCTGGATGCGCCGCCGACTGCTGGCGCGCGAGAAAGACGTGCAGGCACGGCGCCGCCTGATGCGAAGCGAGATCGCGGGCGTCGTCGCCATCGTGGCGCTGGAGGCCAGCCTGCTGATGCAGGCCGGCGCGTGAGGAGGCTGAAACATGACGCTTTTGACGACCGACTACCTGGAGTACTACCTCACCCTCGTGTCCTGGATCGTCCACAACGGGATCTGGGCCGTGCTGGTATCCAGCGGCGTGTTCGCCATTCCCTTTCTGGCGATTATCCTGCAGGAGTGGCTCAAGGCCCGCGCCGAAGGCGCCGACGAAGGCAACAAGGGTGTGCTCTCGGCAGCACGCATCGAGAACCGGGTGTACGTGGCCATCGTGGTCGTGATGTTCGCCGGTATCCCGTTCATCGATGTCGACCTGAACACCATCCGGTACGACAAGGCACGCTCGGCCCAGTGCCAGGTCAACGTGCCGCTGCCTGCCGACACAGGCTGGTCGCAGTCCTTCAGCACCATCAACAACCAATCAGCCAAGGTGCCAGTCTGGTGGGCCTTCATGCACGCGCTCTCGCGCGCCGTCACTGGCGCGTCGGTCGCAGCGATTCCGTGCGGCACCGATCTTCGGCAGATGCGCATGGAGATTGACGCCACGCGCATCGGCGATCCGGTGTTGGCTCAGGAGGTTGCTGACTTCACCCACGACTGCTACGGACCTGCCCGCGCCAAGCTGTTCATGCAGCGCCCTCAGCTTGACGAGGCGCAGATGTACGACGTGACCTGGATCGGCTCGCGCATGTTCACGAACACGGCCGGCTACTACGACAGCTACCGCTCCAGCACGCCGCGCGTCGACTGGCCCTACAACGGCACTCGCGATGCGGGGCTGGCGCAGGTGCCCAGCGGCGGCGGCTACCCGACCTGCAAGCAATGGTGGGCCGATGGCGGCAACGGCCTGCGGGCGCGGCTGCTGGGCCAGGTAGACCCGGGCCTGCTCACACGCCTGGCGCGCTGGGCCGGCTTCATGAGCCGTGCCGAGGTGGATGATTCGGTGATCCGCGCCATCGTCTCGCCGCGGCAGCAGAAGCTCAACCAGGGCTCGGTCTATACCGACTACGGCGGCCAGATCGACAAGAGCCTGCCCAACATCGTGACAAGGGCCACGGGCGACGTGGGGATGGCGGCCGGCGCGATTGCCGCGTTCCCCGCCATGGACGTAGTGCGCCAGGCGCTGCCCATGGTGCTCGCCTTGCTCAAGATGGCGCTGGTCATCTGCATCCCGCTGGTGCTGGTCGTGGGCACCTACGACCTGAAGACGGTCGTCACCGTCAGCGTCGTGCAGTTCGCATTGTTCTTCGTGGACTTCTGGTTCCAGCTGGCCCGCTGGATCGACAGCACCATCCTCGACGCGCTCTACGGTTGGGGCTTCGGCTGGAACCGGCCGCACCAAAATTTTCATCCGCTGGTGGGGTTGGACAACGCCTTCGGCGACATGCTGCTGAATTTCGTCATGGGGACGATGTTCATTGCGCTGCCCGCATTCTGGGTCGCGGCGTTGGCCTGGGCGGGTGTCCGGGTAGGCAACATTGCTCAGATGATGGCAACGTCAACCGATGGGGCCAAAGCCGCGGGGAGCAAAGTCGCTAATAAGGTAGTCTAAGCATCGTCATCCTGACCGGGATCGACACGCGTTTCGCCACGATATAGACCATACCCGGACCAGCCCACCCGCCATTCCGCCTTTTCATCGTCTTCCAAGGAGGATTTATCAGCAGCCCGTGCAAGTACCATGACGAACACCAGCAGCAGAGCCAGCCAGAAGGTGGTGTACAGCAACACCCCGAGCACAGCCAGCTTGACCGCCCACACGAGTACGGCGGCTCCAGCCAGCGGCATCCCCTTGGACACCAACCAGTTCGACGCACGCCGCTCACCGCGCGCATAGGCACGCCATCCGCGGCCAAGCCGGCGGCCGAATCGTTCTGCGATGCTGGTGTGCTTTGTCGTCTTCATGATCGTCAGCGCATGGATGTGCGGTAGCTGCTCCAGTTTGCCCCAATCGCTCCTGCTTGCGGCGTAGATGTGTCTTCACCTGCGGCAAAACGCTTCGTCTCAGGCTCTACGGACCAAGATCGGGCACCACGCCGATGCGATAGGTGGCAACGAAACGCGGCCAGTCTGCATGGTCAACCAGATCAATGTCCTCGAAGACGCGAATCCTTGCCTTGGCCCGCTCGAACAGTGCGATGCTCGCGGAAGGATAATTGTTGCGCGACGGATAGAGCATGCCGTCGAACAGCGGGAGGCTATCGGCACCGAGCATTGCATGCACCTGCGCAGAAATCTGCTGCGTATGCGTGTAGTCCCTGCTGGCCAACTGTTCCAGATTCAAGCCGAAGTAACCCGCCATGACACCCGCTGCCGTGAGGTCTGCCAAGCGCAGTTCGCGCAGGACGCCCACCGCGCGCACCATCCGGCTTTGGATTTCCTTGAGCGCGATCGAGCGCTCCGTGTTCGCGAGCCACTGGTGCTTGTGAAACACCGACTCCATCAGCGCCGTGGGAAGGTCACGGCCCAGGTATAGCACGCCATAGGTCCGTGCGGGGTCATCGTAGCGGTTGGCGGCGTCGCAGCCGTAGTGCAGCGGGCCGCCCCGGTACGCGACACGGCTCACGTGCTGAAGCAATTCACCCGCATCGATCAGGAACGGTGGCAACTCGATACTCACGCCAACCCCATCTCAATGCGCATGCACGCCCAGAACGTTGAACACGGCTCGGGCCACGTCGTCGATCGAGCCCGCCGTTACCGCCTCCACCGGCGAACGCCCGCCCAGGCCCTCTATCGGTTCGGACAACGTACGGTAGATCGTCCAGTTGTCGATGCCCTCGACCTCCTGAAGCACAGCCTGCGTCAACTGCTGCTTCACCGGATCTAGCTGCCAGTCGGGCAGCTTCTGGCCACGCGGCCCCACGTTCAACGCCAGCAGCCTGCGGGCCAGGATGTCCTTATAGATTTGCTGGCGCGACTTGTCCGCCAACTTGGCAAACTCGGGCAGCGGCAGGTTGTGCGGCCGGTCGAATGCCTCCAGCAACACGGCGCGGCCGCGCTGGATGTCGGTTTCGCCGGGCGTCCAGCGCATGCCGGCGCGCAGTGCAGCCGCCTTGCGCGCCAGGGTCTGCTCCACCGCTTTCTCTTCCAAGGCAGCGGGAAGCTCCACCGCCTCCACGCGCTCGTGGACGAACGCCTGCAACTCTGCCGCGAAAGCCCGAGCATCCAGGATTTCGACAGTCGCCGCGAAACGGCGCACATCCTCCACCGTGACACGAGGCAGATGGTCGGCAATGAATTCAAGGGTCGTGGGCATGGTCATCTCCTACAGCATGGTTGAGACAAAACCCACTCTAGTCTCTCTTGTCTCGTTTGTCAACTTTGACAACTCGCAAAGCTACTCTCCCTGGCAAAGGCCTCCATCGGCCTGGTTGGCGACGGCATCCGCGCATCATAGGGCAGCCTCGCTGCCTGGCCCTCACCCAATCCGATTCAGCCCGGTTCCCCATTGACGATGGAGCCGCGCCCCGCGCCGCGCTATACCCAAATGGTCAAAGGCCAAAGGGCCGTAAAGGGCCAAAAGGGGAAGGGAATGGGAGCAAGGGGAAAGGCCCTACCCCGAAAAGGCCGAAAAGGCAAAAAGGCTCCCGCCCTGCCCCAACATCAGGACACCGCATGCTCTCCCTGTTCCAGCGAAAACGCCCCCCGGTGGCCGCTGTGGCGCCAGCACCTGCCGCCACGCTCCCCACCGGATTGCTGCGGCCCGAGTCGGCCGCGTCTCTGCTGGCAACGCCGCGCCGCCAGAGGCTGCTGGAACACATCTGGCAGCGCACGTCGCTGTCGCGCAAGCAGTTCGCCACCCTGTACCGCACACCACTGGAACGCTACGCGGAACTGGTCCAGGCATTCCCGGCCTCTGAGGCGCATCACCATGCCTACCCGGGGGGCATGCTCGACCACGGCCTGGAAATCGTCGCCTACGCGCTCAAACTGCGGCAGTCCCATCTGCTGCCCATTGGCGCCAGCCCCGAGGACCAGGCGGCGCAATCCGAAGCCTGGACCGCCGCCGTCGCCTACGCCGCGCTGCTGCATGACATCGGCAAGCTCGCCGTCGACCTGCACGTCGAGCTGGCCGATGGCTCAACATGGCACCCGTGGCACGGCCCGCTGAACCAGCCGTACCACTTCCGCTACCGCGACAACCGCGAGTACCGCCTGCACGGCGCCGCTACGGGCTTGCTCTATCACCAGCTGCTCGACCGCCATATCCTGGACTGGCTCAGCGGCTACCCCGCGCTCTGGGGCCCGCTGCTCTACGTCATGGCGGGCCAGTACGAGCATGCCGGCGTGTTGGGCGAACTGGTGGTGCAGGCCGACCGGGCTTCTGTGGCCCAGGAGCTGGGAGGCGACCCGGCGCGCGCCATGGCCGCGCCCAAGCATGCGCTGCAACGCAAGCTGCTCGACGGGCTGCGATATCTGCTCAAGGAAACGTTGAAACTGAATCAGCCGGAAGCCTCCGATGGCTGGCTCACCGAGGACGCCTTGTGGCTGGTGAGCAAGACTGTCTCGGACAAGCTGCGTGCGCATCTGCTGTCCCAAGGCATCGACGGTATTCCCGCGAACAACACCGCCGTGTTCAACGTGCTGCAGGATCACGGCATGCTGCAGCCCACGCCGGACGGCAAAGCGGTATGGCGAGCGACCGTGACCAGCGCGACCGGCTGGTCCCATTCGTTCACAGTACTGCGCCTCGCTCCTGCGCTGATCTGGGATATCGGCGAGCGGCCCGCGCCGTTTGCTGGCACGGTAGCCATCGACACCGCCCCTGCCGAGACAGACGTTGACGCGTCAGCCCCCCAGCCCGCAGCGACTGTAAAGCCAACCGCCCCAACGCCAGAGAGCGCCCCCTGGGAAGACGGCGGCAGCTCGGCGTTGGCCCCGGTTCCTCCGCCTGCAGCCCAGGCCGCGCCCGACGTGCTCGCGGACATGCTGGCGCTGGTAGGCATGAGCGATGCACCCGGCGTCCGGCAAGATGCGGATGCCGTCCCGGAGCAAGCGCCTGCCGCACCCGTTGAAGCGCCAATGCCCGCACCGGCCGAGGCCTTGCCCCCACCGCCTGCGCCCTCGCCTGCACCAGCGTCCACGGTGGAACAACCATCCGGCGAGCATTTCATGGCTTGGCTGAAGCTGGCCATCACCTCACGAAAGCTCGTCATCAACGACGCAAAGGCACTCGTGCATACCGTGAGCGACACGGCCTACCTGGTCAGCCCCGGAGTGTTCCAGCGCTATGCACAAGAGCACCCGCAGGTGGGTGTGCTGGCCCGGCAAGAGGGCCAGGGCCAGCAGGATTGGCAATGGGTCCAAAAGCGCTTTGAAAAGCTGCAACTGCACCGCAAGCAAAAGGACGGATTGAACATCTGGACTTGCGAGGTCACCGGGCCCCGCAAGTCCAGACGCCTGCATGGCTATCTGCTGCAAAGCCACCACCCCTTATTCAGCGACAGCCCGGTGAACAATCCCTATCTCAGGCTTGCTGGTGAATGACCGCGTGATCCTGCCATGCCTGTCAGCATGCCAATGGCTGGCATGGCCTTTATGCGGGCGTGTGCCTGCGATTCAGCCAAGCAACCTGGCCTTCGCTTCCCGCTTCCCGATTTTCAGCACGGACTGAATGCGCTCCAGTTGCGCGGCACGCGGCGTAACCTTGCCGCTCTCCCACCGGCTCACCGACAGCGTGGAAGCCTCCAGCAGGACCGCCATGCCCTGCTGAGAGATTCCCAGCTCTTCCCGCTTCGCCGCCAGCGCCTGCGCATTGAAAGAGAAGCGGCGCGTGCGCCGTGCTGGTACATCAGTGCTCTCGACGGGCGCAGCGTTGCTGGCCCCATCCTGGCGGCTCACGCCCCTGAGCACTGCCTTCAACTGGGCAGTCAGCGCTTTAACATCCCGCTTGAGCGCCGCGATCTCGGAGCGCTGGGTCGCTACCGTCTTGCGCAGGCCCCCAACCGCCCCCTTGATCTCCTTGCGCGCCATGCGCAAGACCTCGGACCGGAATGCATCAGAAAAGGCAGTCATCTCGTAACCACTCCATGCGACGGATTGAACAAAGCGTAACACCGTTGTGGAAGCAACTACCAAAGACTGCCATCCTCTGCATCAGGTGCGCAGAGGAAGACTGGATTACTTGCCAGCCTTGCGCTCGGCAGCCTTTGGGTCCACTACGGCCTTGAATTTCGCGCCTGGCACGAACTTCGGCACCGTCGGCGCGGGAATCTTGAGCGCAGCCCCCGTCAAAGGATTCTTGCCCGTACGCGCCGCGCGTTTGACAGACTTGAAGGTGCCGAAACCAATCAACTGCACTGGATAGCCCTTCTTCACTGTCGTCTGGATGGTCTCGATCAAGGTGTCGAGCACATCATTGGCTGCCCTTTTGGACAACTCATTCTTGGCGGCCAGGAACGCTTGCCGCGTGCAAAGCTAGGCATAGATCACAATCGATGACGGCTTCGTCGCGCAAAACTTACACCGTAGTCGTCAAGCGACCGAAGAAGTTCGTCAAAAACGGCATCGGAAAAATCAAGAAGATTGTTGCTGAAACGAAGCGCGTCAGCCTTGGAATCGGCCAGGCCAACGCACCTAATCAGCGGGCTCGGTGGAACGCCGTGATACCCCGTCACTTCGTGCGAGCGCGGGACTCACCAAACGCCTGGCAGACAGGGGCCAGCACCATCCGGCCCACAGCATGGAGGCCGGGGCCTCTATGCGTGCCTCATCGAGCAAGCCTGCCGTGCAGTCTTCCTCCATCTGCGCGGCCAATGCAGCTTTGGCCGAGGCCAGCGTGGCTTCTGCCTGCTGAGACGAGCCGCTCACCGATTGAGCGTCCTGGGAGATCAGGCCATCCAGCACCAGCTGATGGCCAGCAGGTTCTCCTTGACCATCACTCTCTAGAAGCCCTTCCCCACACAGGTGACCAAACGCCAAATCTGCTTCGGCTGCCCGTCGAGTTCTTTCTCGATTTCATACGCCCAATTTCACCATCATCTCCTGCAGCTTCCGCTTCACGAGGTCTGCCGGCACGATCTCATCCCGGCCACCGGCCGACTCATATTGAGCGTAAGCTTCGACCCCCTCGGCCACTCGCACTTCAGACAGCCCAAGCAGCCTCAGAGTCATGGCATTGGCAAATGCCATTGGAATTTTAAATGCCGCATACCGAGACTGACATAGAACATCCTTGCCACACGCAAAAATACCGATCGGGAATTCAAGCGAGGCTTTTTGCAAAAAATTCTCAAAATCACTCACGGTCAGCCAACCGGGCCAGAAATCCGAAAACGCTGCCAAATACTGACATAAATTCGAATAGGCAAATACCCGCCCACTCCAAGCCGACATCGAGGTTGAGCCACTATCCTCCATGCGCCCAGAAAGAAGCGCAGAAATAGAATCTTCAACCAACGCCAGGCAATCCCCTTTTAACCTGCGTCTAATCCGTGCCACTCTGTATTTTTCGCGAAAATAATAATCGCCAAGTGAGCTAAGCAGCAGATCAACGCTATGCTCGAGGTGAATTCGGCAGCGAATTCTGAGATCATCCTCATGAAGAGCGTCGTCGAACGCTCCTTTCACGTCCAAGAAGCTCTTGATGGCAAGCGATTTTTGAAATTCGGCAAGATCCGCAATGAAATCCTCGAGCCGGGCTTGCTTGAATTGAGCCTCGTATACGTCATGCCCATGGATCGGCCTGGAAAATAGCAGCCTTCTTCTTGCGTCCAACTGCCAGAAATATGCCGCACCCGCGGCACCCTGTCGGTCCATCCCGATAATTCTTAAAAAGTCCTGCTGACCCAAAACTATCGCCTCGACCTTCATCCCTTCGACAACCATGACAATGTTATGCGACTTCTTTTCACCGTCATGAACGACAACAAGATCGATATCTGATGCCGATGATGCCAAACCCTCCGAAAACGACCCTCCCATCAAGACAAATCGAACTTCCAGCTCCTTCTGTTTTGCTTTTTGCAAAACTGCTGCCAACACACTCCGCCCAATAAAATCCATATCGATAATATTTTTATTTTCCATATCTAAAGATCTTTTTCATGAAATTTCCTGAATGACGTAATCAATCGAATAATTCCTAAAAAAGCGCGTGGGATCCGACATCCATTTTCTTGTCATCTGCAAGAGGCGTTCGAAGATTGGCTCTCCGTGCCTCTCGTACATGTGCCTGGAATCAAGATACTCCCGAGGAAGGTAGTCGTACGTTCCAGAGGCCACAAACACCGACTTGGAGAATTTTGCCCCCCTTACGTCCAGGATTGCCGGACTGAAATACCTGATCGGCAACTCGTCATACGGCACGCCCAGCATCGTCGCACCCAGCGCAGAAACATTCCATGCCCATGCTCCCCCCCAATCCACCCCATCCATCATCACAGCAAGGTGCTCTTTTTCACGCGCCTGCACAGCGAGCGCAGCCATCTTCACGACGTCGCGAACTGCGGTTCCCGTATCGATATAGCTGTCCGTCGTCACGCTAAGCGTCACCACATGTCGCCCATGAATCGGGCAATCCATGGAAAGAACAGCCTGTTCCTGATCCACTTCTTTCACCCGGAGTGATGCTGCGTCCTTTTCGATTCGTCCGCACACCGGGCACGGAAATCGCACATGAATATTAGGCTCGCGCGTGCCGAGCAGCGGTTGAAACTCCGCTCTACGCTGAACCATTTTCAGCAGGAAACCGCGCACGGCTGGAGTCGCCTGGAACGCCGAATATGACTGCATGATCGCATCGACCCCGGTGCGGACTGACGCGAAACGGATCAGTCGCTCGAACTCCGGTAGGTAACAATCCAGCTTTGATCTGCCATCCTCATTGAGCGTATCCGCCAGCGAGCGTTGATAAGTAGCCCCGCTCATCACCTCGGCCGAGCCGCGAGCATTCTCGAGATAGTCGAACGTTAGCCGAACGGGGACGCCAGTCCGTTCCTGAAGATGCTCTCCAAGGGAAAATGCGGAAAATATCGTCGAGACTGTGCCGAGATGGGGGTTGCTGTTCGGCTGAGCCGAAGTATTCAGCTCAATGGCTTTTCGTCCATTCACCCGGGTCGAAACCAGATCCGCGACCTGATCACAGATATGGCTGAGTGCGACGGGCGCAAAAACATCTGGATATTGCATCATCTGCTATTGATAGGATTGTGTGTCCAACGTCACCGCGCGGTGCGGATCCGCCTCATACAGTGCCGACAGATGCTTCTCCCACATTTCAATGGCACGTTCGCGCTCGGCACGACGCAACGCTGGACATAACGTCAAAAGAGCGGATTCTCCTTGCGGCGCGGCCTCCCAGACGCCTCGGACGCGGCCATGAATCAGGACGCACGCCTTTGCCTCGCCTGTCGAGTGAAATAACCGGCTGAGCGCGTATGGACTCGCATAACGGTCCCTTGTATCGAAATATGCCTTGATAAACGGATCCTCATAGGCAAGGTAGACCGGATCGATATCGGTCGGCTCGATGACGGCAGGTCGAAGTTCGTCGTGCGTCGCATATAACGTCCTGCCCGCGATATTGATCACGACAATCTTCTCCATCGCGAGCAGATCGTCCAGACTACTTCTCAGAAGCTTGGCACTCAGAGCCGACCACCACCCGATATCCTTCAGGCTCACCGGGCCATACGCGGCGACATATCGCAAGATGAGATGATTCACCGCATACCGTTGTTCGACGCGCGGACTGGCCGATCCTCGAAAACACCGCTGTTCATCTCGCCAACTGGAAGCGGTATTGGTCATGCGTATGTCCCCGTTGTCCCACATAAGTCGGCAGAGTTGCCACGCAACGTGCGCATCCGAGACACCTCTCCATGGGGTACCGACGTGGTACAACACCTTCCGGCCAAGATCGAAGAGTTCCTCCTCCGAAACCTCCCGCTGGGGCACGAGATCGATGAAATTCAGCCGCAACGCCTGGATGGCGTCGTCATCGAATCCCAGCCGCCTCAGTGATCGATGACGGCGCGCTATACGGTATTCCAGCGTGGCGCAGTGAAGCTCCGCAAACTCGTCCTCGAGCACGTAATGCAGTGTCGACCGCATAAACGGTGCCTTGACAAGCGGGCATCGGTCAGGCGGCGTGAGGCTCGCTTGCGTGCCGACAAACGCGAGCCTGCCCACGAGAGTCATATGCGGCGTCTTCCTGCGTGCCGCATGGAGCCCCACGGCTCGAAAGGCGATTTCGGAAGGCAGGCACGCGCGCTGTGTCACTGCGTATAGCTGCCGCAGCGTTACCCGCTGATGAAAATCATCGAGCGAGATCACTCGGTCAGCCCCTGATATTGAGCATGACGCAACACTTCCGGGTGCATAATCTGCCCCGCATGGGTGACCATGCCGCGTCGAGATATCGGCTCCTCCTCGCCCGAGCGGAGACTATCGAGCAGAGCCATCAGGTACGGAGTGTAGATGTCGTTGACCAGCTGCACAGCTGTCGCCGGTACCGCGGCAGGATAGTTGTCGATCTTGCAATGCACCACGCCGTCTTTCACAAAGGACGGAGATGGAAGTCCGGTCAGGCGATCAAAACTAGGCATATAACCCCCGCCGTATCCCGCGGTTGCGTCGACAAGAACCGCCCCGGGACGCATCGAGCGAACCATCTCTTCCGTCATCATCGGAGGCGTGTCGAAGGTCGATACGAGAATTGCACCAATCACTAGGTCGGCGCACATAACGCAGCCGGCCAGCAGCTCGGGAGTATTGATGTCGATCCGGAAATCATCCTGATCGACTCCGAACTGTGCGCGCGCCTTATCAAGACCGGCCGCCCCCGATGTCAGAAGCGTCACATGGCATCCCAACGCGCGCAGAGCGTCAGTCGCACTCGCCCCCACGTTGCCCGCCCCGATCACTACGCACCGCACCGGCTCAACACCCTCTCCTGTGAGTCCCGGCAATTTTCCCACGCCACCATGATGCGACTGGAGAAGCCATATTCCGTATAGTGCCGCCATCCGGCCAGCAATACGGCCGCCAGCAACAGCAAGCGGAAATCCTCCATCTGCTGTCTGAAAGAACTCGTACGAGTAGGCCGTTATCTGTGAATCGAGCAGCGCCTTTGTCAATTCGGGATCGCCTTCGGCGTGCAAGATCCCCGCCAGGACAAGTCCAGGACGAAAGAAGCGATATTCGTCGGGAACAGGCGCCTTGTACTTCAGCACGATGTCTGACGAGGTCCAGACCGCTTCGGCGTCGTTCACTCGAGCGCCGGCTTCTTCATAGGCCCGATCGTCAATCCCGATGCCGTGGCCCGCGCCCCGTTCCACGACGACATTCCAACCCCGATCGACAAGCATCCTGACTGTCCTCGGCAGCAAAATGACGCGACGTTCGCCGCCGCGAACTTCTTTAGGCACACCAACCATCGCGAGAGAGCGTTCGGCTTGCGTCAGGCGCATCTCACCTCCTCGAAAACCGATGTATCGATCCCTATAGCGTCGCTCCGACCCGGTACCACCAACGGCCTGGCTCGAGACTCCGCCACGCCTGTCCACTGATGCTTCGGAATGGAACTCCCACGGCGCGTCTTTTGGAAGATTGTCTTGTTCATTGCATTCGAAACGCACAAAAGAAAGGCATGGAAACCTGGCAACGTATCATGCTCCGGGCAGCACCCAGACACTGACGAAACAGGATGTGCATTTAACCCTCAGCACTCACACGAGGCCCCGTGAACATTGGATTACGTACGGCATCAATGATCCGTCGCAATGTGTGCACGGCGCGCATTGGCTCGGCGAGTGTGCTCGTTTCCTTCGCAAGCAACATGTACTCCACGCCTCGAGTGGCTATGTGGTGCATACCCACTAACTCCGAACGGTTCGGTATACCGCCCGCATTTACGCTCTCACACAGCTGGGTGGATACGATACAGCTGCGCTCGAACACTCGGCAGGTGTCGATAATGTGCTCTTGTGCCTCCCCCAGGTAGGCAAAGTCCAGATTCAGCGCCAGATCTCCTCTTGCAACCATAACGCTATCGAATTCGCGAATGAATTCGGGCAAGGCCTTGATACCCGTCAGCGTCTCGATCTTCGCGATTGCTTTGTAGTCCCCCTGCCTGAGCCCATGGCGCTCGAGAAGAGCGAAGGCATCTCTCGCGCTCAGAAGACTCTCCACAAACGAGAAGGCGATGTACTCGGGCCGAACACTCGCGACGAAGGCGGCCAACGCGTCGTTCCGATCGGTCGCGCAAAGATCAACACTCCCGACGTTCAGCGATTTTTGGCAAGGGAGGTAGTGCGTGGTTAATGCCTCCGCAAGGAAGCTACTGTGATCAATGACTTCCCGCACCCGAAATGCAAGCTCACCGTCCCCCACAGTGACAAGCTGATCCTTTTCCACCCGCTCTCCCAATCGGGCGACATCGACGGGAACCATGCGTTCGATAGAGTCGGATTCGACTCCTGTTGCGAAGGTCAGTTGCGTCCCCTTCTCGATAAGGTGCCTCGGCTCGGGAAGCATGCCGATGCGGAATTTCGCCCCCGGCAAAGGGAGATCGAGCATGAGTTCGATGTCACTGCCTCTTTCCGCCTGAACTTGGCGAAAGAGGTTCATCCGCCGGCCATGCTCATCCAGTCCGAGCTGGGCCGCCATGTTGTACCTGAATAATCTGACGCCGGCCTCGCCAAGTTCCCGTAGCGTCTCGCTACGACACGTTGCTTGTCCAATCGTCGCGGCAATCCTGGGCACGCGGATCTCATTTGCGTCAGCCATTGCGACGCACCTCCAAGGCTTTCTTGAGTTCGGGATAGTTCGACAGATAGAAGAAATACTGTGGCGGATGAAAACCCATCACGCGAAGTTCGGCAAGGGAGAAAGGGGGGAACTCGCGGAACTCCTCGATCGGGATGGCGTAGCCGCCTTGCGTCGACACCAGGTACTCCTCCACGGCAGGGCCATTGCCCGGCAGCATTTGCTCAGCCAGACGGCCAATTTCCTGGGGCGTGCCGTAGATCGGCATGCCGAGCTTCATATAGGCCGACAGTTCCTTCTTGGATCCGCTTCGATAGATGTAGGCGACACATGGACCGCTGCGCCAGCGCTTACGAAATTCAAGCTTCTTCACACCTGACTTGATGAGTTCGTACGCGCGGTCCTGGAGACTCAACACGATTTCCGTCGGCACGACAGGTTCAACGGTTGGAAGATTGATACACATCTGGGTAGTCATAGCTGCTCCAATGGATAGTCGGCGCGGGTTCGCAATTCGGCGACTTCGACAAGCCCCCACGGCTTGACTTCATGCGCTCGCTCACTTTCCGCGCCTAAATACTCGGCAAAGTTCTGAACGGTGCTTCTGGAGGAAGTGCCATCGATCGTGCGTCGTGCTGCACAAAAGGTCGAAAGCGGATCCATGGAAAGCAGCTTCTTCCGCTTGAGCGCCGTGTTCCAGGCCCAGAATCGCCATTGGCTGTGGTTCGTACGACGCGCCGGCTGCTCGACTAGGCACATGCCATCGACCGTCATGCCCTTCGATCGATAGAACGTATCGAAGAAAAGCGGACTAAACTGAAAGTAACCGTGGTCGACATATCCCGCTGTCGGCGTCATATGGATAATCGCGCCCCCGGGTCGTAGCGCGCTGATCAGGTTCTCCATGACCTGAACGGGGTTGATGATGTGCTCCAGTGTTCCTGCATCAATGATCAGGCCATATTTCGACTTCAGCCCATCAGGCATGGGCTGCATTAAGTCATGAATGTGGTCAGCGCCCTGATAGCCATCGATGTCCATCGCCTCCACATCAACATCACCGAGCAACATACGCAGCACGCATACGTCGTTCGTATAACCGGAAAAGCGATCCGGATCCAGGCCGACGATGTTCGGTCCATCGAACTCGGGCGACTGCGCGTAGGGCTCTTCGCCTTGCGCTCTGATTGCCCAGGCGACATCCGCGCGACGACCAAATACCATCTGCCGTCCTAGAAGCAGCACGGGACCACTCAGCGACAGTCGCGATTTCAACCAGGTCAGATAACGCACACTGCTCAGTGAGAAACTCATCCGACAGGCTCCTCGCGACGTGTGATTCCCAGCTCCTGCATGAACGGCAGACATGGAATCATGTGCTTCTTTGGCGCGAATGCGGACCAACCCGCCTGATTATTGAACAATTGATTTTCGATCGAATCAGGATAGTAGTTCAACGGCAGCGCTGTCGACGGGCACTTTCGCTCCATCCAACGCGGCGCATAATCCAGAAACAATACTTTGCGAGTCTTGGACGACATGTTGGGCTTACGGGTATGCCAGACGCGGCGCTCAAATATGATCGCGTCGCCAGCATTGACCAGTACGGGAACCGCAAGGGCATCCAGGTCGACATGCGGCCTGGATCGCCATTTATGGCTCCCCGGGATGACGTGAAAATTGCCTACGCCAAGTTGAGCACCGTCCGTTAACCACACTGACGTCTTGATCGAATAGCGAGGTTCAGCGCTACCGATATGCTCGCGGGAAATACGCCCGCCGTCGGTATGAAACTCCATCGGCGCCTTGTCGCGAGCCTGTGGAGGATTGATCGTAAACCCCGCGTAATTCACATAAATGTTCGGGCCCAAAAGCGCCAGCATGGTGCCGAGAAGGCGTGCTTCCCGTGCGACGGATCGCACCGCATCGACTGCCTCAACTTCTGCACCCGCGATCTCCACCTTGCTACGCGGACGACTCGGATCAGCGAGGCGCCGCCATGCCGAATCAGCGTGGCGACTCAATTCGGACACGACATCCCGATCAATCAGATTTCTGACAATTGAGAAACCATTCATCTCAATCTCATCGCACTGCCGATGGATCTCGGCAAGCATGTCTTTTTCGTTCATGGCCAGTAGTGACTCCATGGATCTGTGGGTTCCTTCAGAAGATCGCCTAACAGAACTTGATCCGCATGATTTGCCAGAAGGTTGCACACACGGAATGGCTGCTTGCGGCATAACCATGTGACCGAGTATTCGACGAACACGACTAACCGTTCGCGATTCGAGTGATTCCAGGTTCGCGTATGAAGCGTGCGTCGGTCAAAGAACGTCACATCTCCCGCTTCAGCCTCAACGTCGAAAAATTCGAGGGTCGCAGGATCAAGCGTTTCCACCACCGACCGATCCAGCGCATGCGTACGTGGAAAAAGCCGCAGATTGGCCCCGCCTTTTTCAACGTTCGATAGCCAAACCGCCGCCTTCAATGTCAGCCGCGGTGTGCTGGCCATGGCCAAATCCCGCTCGATCCAGGCGCCATCGCGATGGACGCCCACGCCCGTCGAAGCATCGTAGCCAAGCGCTATTAACTGATCGCTCGACGAAACCACCCCATCCTCCCGCCCCGTGGAGACGACCTCCAACAAGCTCATCTTCACGTCGGGAGACAGTGCCGCGCGCGCCGTTCGAACCAGCTCAGGACGCGTCAAAAGCGCCGAGAAGCCCAGCACATCGGCGCCGGTCGGCCGCGCGACGACATGCGCGCCAGTCCGGTTCACTGCCTCGACACAGCGTTGCGCGTGCGCCCTGATGGACAACACCAGTTCGTCAGTCAGAACTCCACGACAGTGAACGAAGCCGTTCTCATCCAGTTTCTCCGCCCATCGTTGACTGTCCATATCATCCTCGTCCACGGAATAGCACGATGCCGATGTAATCGTCTTGATTGGCAAGCGGCACAGTCGAGATATCAACATCTTCGAAGCCCAGACTCGACAACTGGTCCCGCAGCCCAGTGAGGCATTGCTTCCGCCCCCCCAGTCGTTCCGCATACGCGGGACTGAAGACCCAAGACGCACCGAACAAGATGCCGCCTCGCGCCAAATACCGCTTCGCATTTACGAGAAAAACCCGCACCTCATCGTCGACTTGAGCAAGACCAAGTAAGCCAAACGCGGAGATCGAGTGGAACCGTTGCATTGGCGGCCATTCGGAAAATGCATCGAATGCGATTGCAGCCAACGGAACACGGCTGAGCAAATCCAAGTGTTGAGCGGATCGACCGAGATACTCGGCGGCCTCCCGATATCCGGCCGGCCAGTCTCGTGTCTGAGCTAATTGACTCGTGATGTGAAGAGCCTTTATGGAGCGATCAGCCAAAACGATCGAAGAAAGATTCGTGGGTGCCGCGCTAGCCCAGAAGAACGAGCAAGGCCCCGCGCCAACATCAAGCCAGTCGCCGGCTTGAAAAGCGTGCGACGCCCAGTCAAGACACTCATCCGCGCCGCATCCCCGCAACAAAGAGGCATTGTAATTTTCGCGAAAATAGTTCTCGTAATACTGATCGTTATATTCAATCATAAATCAGCTCTTGCAAACCCTGTATATCAACCGAGCGCCATTGGGCGTCTGCCCTTGAGAATACCCTCGCCAGGCGACATCGACACGCAAGCCGGCGCCATCACAATATTTTCTGAACTGAAAATCATCGTATAGCCACAACTTGACGTTAGCCCATCGGCGCTCGATCTCGATTCCTTTCTTCAGATTCACGTACTCGAAATCGAAGTCGATGAAATCCCGCCGTCGAGTGTGACTAACGTAGCGCCGCATCACGGAATCGCCGCCAAGTGATTTTTCCCAACTCAGCCACTTTTCCGAATCTTTTCGCCGTACATCAAAATAGGAAGGTGCTCCATTTCCAGGAAGGAACGTCGCCATATCAATGAGCGCGATACCTCCTGGCATCAGGGCACCACGGATACTCGACAGCGCCAGCCCGATCTTGGTCGGATCAAACATCTGGATCGCTTCGGCCTGCACCACAATATTCGTGTACCTTTCCCTTGGTAATGCAAGCATGTCTCCAACCAACGCATTGCCTGAATCTCTGCCGACGACCACCAACCTTTCCTTAAGTATTCGAACCATCTCGACTTCCAGGTCCATGTAGTAGGTCATTGGCCTGTCAAGAAATAGCGGAAGTAAACGCCCAACTCCGCAGGGGACGATTAAGGTCGGCCCCGGTGAATTATCCAGCTGGGACCGGTAGAATTCGAAATCACGATCATCGCATTGCTCCAGATGATAAGTCTTTGCGCGATACCCATAGTTATAGTTACCCTTGGCCTCAAAGGACGATAGAACATGAGTGTTTTGCTCACCCACGGAATGAGATCCACATGAGGGATTCAGAGCTTCTTTCACCAGCCACGCTCCCTTTTGATCAGACCGCACTCACGCTATTCTCGAAATTCCGCAGATATGATTTTCCAGACACTCGCGCGAGCCGGAGCCGTCGTGCATTTTTTCCACCGAGAAATATTCCGCTCCTTGCTGCTTCCCCCTTATAAATTCGCGGATATTGACTCGCTTCGCGTCCAGCAATTCGACCAATCTGCCAATCGCCCGATAGGGGGATACCGCTGCGCCGCACATGTACACATCGACCGCGGCATATTTATGCTCAGGCCACGTATGAATCGACAGATGAGATTCAGCCAGAAACAAGAGCACGCTAACGCCCTGAGGAGAAAACTTGTGCCCGTTGGAAGCGATGATCGACGCCCCGCCATCCAGCGCCGCCAATTCGCATGCCTTTTTCACGTACGAATAGTCCGCCAAAAGTGACTCGTCACAATCACTTACCTCACACAGCAGGTGTATCGCGCTTGTTTCCATTTCTATTGATTGCCGCATTGCTCGATATTCTGGTGGCCCGGCTTCCTGGGGTGTGTTTTTCTTCGTGCCCGGACAACAACTTGATGAGAACCGTGTTATGTCGTGTCCAGGGTCTACTCTTTGGTTATCGCACGGACATATCACCTCCCACGGCCTGATAGAGCGTGACAAAATTCTGCAACTGGGTCAGGCGAGTCTGCGTCCAGAGAAGTTCCGCGGTACGGTGTGACTCCTGGGCATCGAGCCACATGCGCAGCGCCACCGCGCCCGCGCGGTAGCGAATTTCGTAAATGCGCTCAGCCTCTCTCGCGGCAGTCAGGTTGCGCGCCCGAAAATCGGCTTGTTCGGCCAAGCGAACTCGCGCCGACAGTGCGTTTTCCACGTCCGCGAAGGCCTGATAGAGCACCTGGCGAAATCCGATTACCGCCGACTCGTACTCCACCTGCGCGACGCTCGTGTCAACGCGCATCGCCTTGAGATTGAGAAATGGCAGGTTCAGCCCAGCACCAAGAATCGCCACCGGATTCGCAAGCAGGCTACCGAGCGATGCGCTGCTCGATCCCATCGCACCAGTCAGAGACAAGGTAGGGTAGTAGCTAGTGCGAACCACATCGACATTGGCCAGGCTCTGGCGCAACCGGAGTTCGGCAGCGCGCATATCAGGGCGACGTCCGAGCAGATCCGCGGGCAGCCCGCTCTCCACCACAGGCAACGCTCCGGCAGGCAACACAGCCGGCTCCTGGCCGAGCACCTCCTCCAGCACATTGCCGCCAGGCGCCGCATTTAACACGATTGCCAACGCATTGCGCGTTTCAACCTGGGTTTGTCGCAACTGCGACAGGCTGCTCTTTTGCGTCAGAACCGTCTGCTCCGCTTCCCGGCGCTCGAGCGCAGATACGATCCCCGCCAGATTCTGGGCATTTACGAGTTGCTGCGTGCGCAACGCCGTCGCGAGGCTCTGCTCTTCTGAGACCAGACGCTGATTTAGGTACGCCAATCGCCAGTAAAGGTCCGCCGTAGTCCCAATCACGTTGAGGCGCACGGTTTCGCGGTCCGCCTCGGACGCTTGCAGCGCCCATTGACCGATGCTTTGCTGCCGTGCGAGCCGTCCCCACAGATCGACCGTGTAACTTACGCTCCCGCGCAACATGCCGTTGTCGTTCCGGGCCTCCCCGCCGCTATCCAGCTGAAAGTCACGCCGAACATTGACGCCGGCCTCTGGCCCGAACTGGAGCGGATCGCCCACGAGTCCGACGCGAAGCTGGGCCTTCCGCACATTCAACGCGGCGGTGGCGAGATCGTTATTGCGCGACAAAGCCGCAGCAATGAGTCGCGCGAGTTGGGCATCCCCAAAACGCGTCCACCACGGCGCAATATCCGTCATCGAATGCGCGCCCACGGTATTCGCATGTGCCCAGCGAGCCGGTATGTCGAGCGATGGACGCTCATACACGTTGCCCGAGCAACCGGCCAAAACGACACTCGCCGAGATAAATGTGCCAACGATGCAATGCCTCGGTCGCGAGAGGGCGATCTCATGCACCACGTGCCTGGAACCAACGGACGAGACTCGACGAAGCCTGCCCGGAATAGACATGTTCCGCATGTCATTCCTCGCGAGGCAGACCTTTATTGCAAGCAGCACGATCATGCCCTGACACCACTCGCAAACCACGACTTCGACATCACGCCACCCTTGAAGATAGATACTGCGAACACGGAGACTGTCACTCCACTCGAACACCGACCTGCGACCGAAGACCCTGGTTATGCGGAGGATCCATTGATGGATTCAAGCAACGTCATTGCCTCAACCGGAGTGAGAATTGAATCGATTCTTCCGCCCTTCATAAGCATGATCCGGTCCGCGGAAAGGACCGTCTCTGGGCGGTGGGCGATGATGACGCGCGTGATCTTCATCGACTTGATCGCCCGATTCACAGCCTTCTCGTTCGACACATCTAGATGACTGGTCGCCTCATCCAGCAACAGGATCTTCGGACGCTTGTAGAGCGCACGTGCCAGCAAAATGCGCTGCTTCTGACCTCCGGACAGAACCGCGCCCATGTCGCCCACGAGTGTGGAATAATTCATCGGCATGGCTTCGATTTCATCCTCGATGTTGGCCATCGCCGCGCACTTCGCGATCCACTCATGATCCGGACATGCGTCGAATCCCGAGATGTTTTCCGCGATCGATCCGCCAAACAGGATGTCATCCTGCAGAACGGTTCCGAATACACTGCGGACCTTCTCCACGCTCATCGATTCGACATCCTCCCCGCCAATGAGGATTCGCCCCTTAGCCCCCTGGTAGATGCCCAGAATGACATTGAAAATCGTCGACTTACCGCATCCTGAAGGCCCAATGATTGCCACCGATTCGCCTTCCTCGACCTTGAAATTCAATCCATCAATCACGTTTCGCTCGAATAGCGAATATTGGAAGGACAGGTCCTTGCACTCGAGGCTGCCAGACAATCTGGCGATATCATTTCCCAGGCCATGGCGAGTTCCTTCTGGCTTCGAAAGCACGATGTCGCCCAGCCGATCAGCATGTAGCTGCATGTTCTGAATGACGAACACGTTATCAATGAGCGCGATCACGCGACTTTCGAACAGCAGCTTGTATCCGATGAAGGCGATCAATGCGCCCACCGTGTATTCCCGCTCGATGACCAAGACAGCACCGCACCAGACCACCACGATGTTCTGGATGTCAAATATCAGGGTCCGGGCGAACTTCAGCCAAACATCAATCTTCGTCGTCTTAATCTTGGCATTCGTTTGTTTGACGAATAGCGAAATCCAGGTGAGTCGGCGCTGCGCCTGCTGACCATAGAGCTTGACTTGCCGCATGCCACGAATAGTCTCGAGCAGGTAAGAGCTCTGCTTCGTCCCATGAACAATCTCATTTCTCGACGCATCCAGAATCGAGGCGTTGAGAAGCCAACGCACCGCGATGTACAGAAGCGCGCTGACCAGGACCAGGGTCCCCATCAGCGGCTGGTAAATGAACAGCACGAGCAGGATGACGACGGAGAATGCACCGTCAAGCACCGATTCGACGAATGACGCGGTAAGCATTCGCTGAATGAAGTCAATGGCGCCGAATCGGGACAGCACGTCTCCCATGTGCCGTTTCTCGTAGTATTCGAGCGGCAGGGCGAGCATGTGCTCCAGAACATTGTCTTTCCACTGAACGTTCAGGCTGGTGCTCAGATACATCAGGAACCAGCTGCGCACCGAACCGATAAAATTCTTGAGCAGATAGACAATGCCAAAGCCTGCTGCGAGCGCGGCGATGACATACTGATCGTTGGCACCGATCGCACTGTCGATGACCAACTGAATATAGTACGGGGACAGCGCCACGAGAAATTCCAGCCCAATTGCCAAAAACAGGATCGTGGTGAGCGCTCTCATTCGCCCCCGCAGATTGCCCACCAGTTGACTCAGGGGAATGTTCTTCTGTGGTTCAACGACGATGAACTCCGGATCCGGCCATACCTCGATGGCCACCCCGGTGAACGCTCTGGACAGGTCTCCCAGTTCGATTTTTCTCTCGCCGTATGCGGGATCGACGATGACGACGTGCTCGGTGCCGATTTGTTTCAGTACGACAAAATGATTGAAGTTCCAGTGCAAGATGCACGGGAGCTTGATCTGCTCAAGACCGGCAATTTCAGTACGGATCGGCCGGCTGGACAAGCCGTTGTGTTTGCACACGCGGAGTAGTGAACCAAGCGAGATCCCCTTCAGCGACACGGAGAACTTGAGCCGGAGGTCGCGCAGTGTCACGTGGTGGCCATGGTAATTTGCCAGCATCGCCACGCACGCGAGACCACATTCCGTCGACTCAGTCTGCAGGACCGTCGGGAATCGGGTACCGAATATACGTTCGAAATATGCCTTCTTTTCCATTGCTTATTGTTTGATTCTTTCCGACGCGGCGAAGATCGGGCGCATAAGCCATTGATAGATTCGATGCCGTTCCACCATGATGTCAGCCTCGACCATCAGCCCTGGCTTCAACGCATAGCTTGTGCCGTTACCGCTCACGAACTGCCGCTCGACACGGGCCTTCACCAGATACATGGGCTCCGACACCGACAGCTTGGAACCCAACGCGATATCGTCCGGCATCAGGGAGGTTTCGGAGATCGAATAGATGACACCCTTTCCCTGGCCAAACTGTTGATACGGAAAAGCCGAATATCGCAGATACACGACATCGCCCTTTTTCACAAAGCCAATGGCCGCGGCCGGAACGAGAAGCCGGGCTTCGATTTCCGCCTGCAAAGGCACCACGAAGGAGACAGGCTTGGTGCTGTCGTAGTAGGAACCGTCGACACCCTGAATCGCAGTGACTCTTCCCGATGCCGGAGCCTTGATGATGGCGCCCTTCTGGTACTCCGCAGCCAAGATCTGCTCCTCAAGCACCAACAGCTCGCCTTTGATCAATAAGGTTCGCTTCCCGAAATCCGACGCCTCCTTGTCCTTCTCAAAGGAAAGGTTCGAGATGTCTCGACTCAAGGTTTCGGACAATTTTTGCCGTTCCTTGTAGTCAATTCTGCTGTTGATTGTCGAGATTACCTTTTCAGCCATCGTATCCTCGGAAATCGCCTCCTGGGCTCGCGCTACCTCATACCGCTTCAAGCTCGCTGACAGCAACTCATTCTTTTGCCGAACATCTTTTATCTGCACGCCAATCAACTTCAGCTCATTCTGTTTCGAACGGATTTGATATTCGATGTTCCTCAAGCTATGTGCATAAGTCGACTTCTCGCTCTCGAGCTGCCTCCGTAGCAAATCCTTTCGCTCGTTGAGAAGGTTGATCGCCTCGGTCGAGGCTCCCCTGTTGGCCAAGCCAAATACCTCGGTCGAAACCAGGAACAGCGGCGCGCCCTTTTTGACAATCCCATCTTCCTCTACGAAGTACTTATTGATGACTCCAGGCTTCGGCAGATATACCGGTATCGCCCCGAGCGTAGAGATCAGTTCTCCCTTTACCGCCACCCTTCTCGCGTAGGATCCGAATATCGTTACCAGAAGGATCGCGAAAATAGAAATCGACACCAACGCAAGCACCTTTTTATACGACCGAGGAAGAAACAAGAGGACATCGCCATAAAGGCCCGCCGACTCCTTTCGCGCCTCCAACGCATCCTTCCTAAATAATTCATTTTTATCCATGAACGCCGATCGTCAATTATCTACTCCGGCCACCGGCCGAAGAAGACATCCAAATCAACCGAAAGATAACCCTCTCCTGCAATATTTTCGGCACAGAATATCTGATGTCCCATCATAATTTTCAATATTTTAGACTTGAGCTGTGCCCTGATTCGCTCTCTCCGCCCATCTTGTTTCATGCTTGCATTAATGCACTCGCTTGCCAAATCGATCAATCGCTCCGCCGGCTCAACATCAATCAATAGAGACCTTGAAAGGTTGTGGACTCGTTTGAAAAGAATGTGTGCGAAAGGCTGCTCATTCAAAGACAGTTTTTTTGCGACCAAGCAATGCGTAGTAGCGAACCTCGGAAGTGGTTCCTTGAGCTCCGCACGAGACGAATCAAGCCGATTGTTCTGCCGCCAGAAACAACAGCGAACGGTCTCGTAGATCAAACTATAGAACTCAAAGCTCGCTGCAACCTGAGCTGACTGAATCAATATTTCCGCCATATTGCTGGGCAATGAGACATCTACTGGCCCGGGTCCATTACCCTCAAAAAAGAGGGCCTGCTGAGCCATCGTGATGTATTTAATTATCGTCGCCCTGGATGCGGCGCAGGCCTCTTTTCTCCCAATCAGATACCCACTTTTATCGGCAAAACAATATATCTCGTCGGGAGTCAAATTAACCCGCGAAAGTTCCCCGTGATGCTCAAGGGCAATGACGGCGAGTAGATTTACAAGACCATGAAAGAAGCGCGAAGCAATGGAACAGACCGCGGGCACTTCGACGCACCCACCAAGGATCTTATTGACAAAATAAAACCCCGGCGACTTGTAACAAACATAAGCGAGTGTATATAAGTCACCAAGATCGCACATGGTATTGCTCACGATATTTCGGCTGCGCAAATGCCAGGCGATCTCTCGTATAAATGCGGCGACCTCATTTTGATGCTGCACCAATGCTCGTAGCGATTCCACATTGATCGGCTTCTCGGTATTCGCTCTTGAGTCTGAATAGTGACACGCTTGGTAGGCCGAGCTATCGAGTTTGTACAACACCGATCGACCTTCCAAAACCGGACGACCGTCTACGTCCAGGCAATCTGGCGGGCAGAAAATCATGAACGCCTTATTTCGCTTCATGAAATCAAGCCCGAAGGGGTAAGGTAGATCGATTGCCATCTTTGCGTTATCTATATACTACAACTGTCCTTTGGTTATCTTGCCAATCATTGGTTGCGCACCGAATTTCCATGCCAGCCTTCAACACACCAAACAACCCGATTGGATATTACGCCCTGTGTTTCAAATAATCTCTATCGCTCCATTTGTCGCCAGCGAATAGAGAACCTCAGAAAGCTCGGTGCCAGCATGATTTGGAAATTCATTCTCAATTTGAGAAATCGTTACTTCCCTATTCTCAACAAGGAAATCTTTCAAGAGCTGCAATTCACTCTGAAACCAGATTTTCCCATTGCTTGTGACAAAATAATCTTTCGAAAGATCGCTTCTCAACACATTGAGACGTATCCGTGCGTCGCGCGCCAAGGCGCCGATACTGGCGTCGCCCAGCTTTTCGAGATTCAGTCTTGTTTCGAGGACCTGATCCGCAACATGAGCCTCCATGAATTCCTGGTAGCAAGCGGGATCGTTCAGGCGCTCGAAGATAACGTCGCTAAGCGAACGAATGGTTCCCTTGTCCTGAGCATAGTTCTCAAGCGCCATCCGCGCGTAGATGCACTCCGGCAGCTGCCGAAACACCCATTTTGCGTAGTCAACTGCGAATGCCGGGAAGGTGCCGATGGCCAAGTGAACCGTTGGCTCCCCAAGAGGGGTGACGTTATGCCACCAACCGCGGGGAATATAGAATACATCGCCCTCCTCAAGAACAAAGTCCAAATATGGCTCTTCCGGGCATGGAAACTTATCTTCCAGAAATTTACTTTGATGCATGTAGAGCGGCGCCTCAAATGAGGGCGCATATACTACCCATCGCTTTCTACCTTTCAATTGCACTGCAAAAACATCCCTGGAATCCCAGTGCTCGCGGTAGGAGTCCGTCTTTCCAAAGGCGACATATGCTGAAGTTACAGTCTGGCGCCCCGTAAACTGTGCAATTTCTTTCGCATAATCATTGAACTTTGGCTCATCGTAGATGTGATTGGCGACCAACGTCCCACCCTGACGCAGAAAATCATAGAGCGCAGGCTTGTTCAGTTCTCGCCGAACGTCCCCGATATGAAAGTACGTGTGCACATACCGCTCTTTATCAACATTTCCGCTTGGAAACGAAACGCGGAAATTTTCCGAATGAGGATTGCATCTCGAAATGATGTCATTGACATCCTCCCATCGAACGCTCGATACATCAATCGCCCCTTTGATTATAATGGGCCGCCTCTCCTGATATTTTCGCTTAAACTCTTCCGCACCAATCTTAAAATTAATTATCATTCTCACGAAACCGATGGCAGATTTATGGGTTCTCAGCAGTGACGACCAATCAAAAGCCGTCGACGCAGAAGCTCTCGCGCCCCTTTTTCCTCGACAAGTGGCCGAGCCCCTTTTAAATCGATTTAAGGATCCACACATGCGATGTTCGAGTTGCGAAATCTACCGCGACTCTTTATTATCTCTCTCGCCCGATACTCGACGCCTGCCGCCAGAATTTAATCTGGCAGCAGAATTAGCCTATTATCAGACCAGCCTAATTTAAGCGTACGCGACCCCGCTGTAAGAGCCACCAGACTTCGCCGCGCCCGAAATGAGAAGGATCTCGTCGGACGTCAGCTCACGAGCAAATGCATCCATCAGATCCCCATAGCTTGCGCGACCGCCGCTCAATCGCTCGAGGTTGAGCCGGCTAGTTGCAGGCTCGATTTTTAGTTCCGAATGAAATTGCAGGCCATTGCTTGACATTTTACTTCCCCTTCGTTTTATAAAAAAATGAAGATCTACCAAAGGCAGCAGATCCTCCCCGCGAAAAAATGCTATCTACCTCGGTTGCGAGATCACACCATCACATCTTGATCTACGCCATCAGATCGAGCGACTGAGTAGTTGTGATAGATATACCATTAAGCCGTCGAACGATATACTACAATATTTCAATTTCATTACGCAACAATATAGACGGCGCTCCATTTCATCGCACGAACGTTACGCCGACGCATTTAGATCCACTAGAATATCTTATTGAATTCGTGTTTCTGAAAATTTTTTCAATTATTTCAAACATCAACCGACCAAGGGAAAACCGGAATTCCGGTGTATTCCGGAAGAACGCCAAACACGATTCAAGCAGAATTTCATGGCGAACTGATAGCAGTTGCATTCCAGCAGCACGAGCTAGAGTTCACCTGCATCTTCCCCGTTAAACGCTTACCAAGTAAAATACCCATTAAAGGGGTCAAATAGAATAGGACGAGTTCGAAAATCAATCAAAATTAAATGTTAAATCAGGGCAATCGCATGAAATGTTACGAGGAGTTTACGTTCGCGGAGTGAGCGGTTGGCGACCATCCGACGAGCTTCGCCAGATAGCGGTCATTGGCACATACCAACATGCGCCGGTTTTTCAATCCGACTTTTGTCGTGCGCTCCTCGCGTAGCAGGTTCAGCGCGATTCGTCGCAGGACAGCGAAGTTCTGTGCAGTGTTGCTCCATCGAACCCTGCCCCACGCTACACGCCCAGGCGATCGGCCCTGACGATGACAGGTCCGACGAACACCAGCTTGCGCAGAGAAGCCCGGGGCCCGTAATGCTGCATTTTGAAATATGGGGCGCGCCAATGCGATGAAACCTCGCCTTGCTTACTGGCAGCCGGTAGCTGGTCGGCCAGTTCCTCATCCAGCAACGCCGGCCCCACGATAAAGCGGTCGTACAGTTGCTCGATCTCCTCCAACCGCTCGGCACGCCGGCGTTTACCGAGGCCGCTGAAGTCCCGCGCCGCATCGGTATAGGCGCGGTCAAGTGTTACCTCGGCCTGACGGGCGTTAAGGTACAGCAGCATCTTGATCACATAATCCAGGGTGCCGCGCCATTGCGTTTGGGTCTCACGGTCCTCGTTCCGCGGGGGTATACCGTCCGCCGATGGCTTGGAAAACACGCGGTCCAAGGCTTCACGAATGGTCATGTCCGGCGCATCGCGGCCGAACGAGATCGCGCGGAACTCAAGCCTCTCACCGCCGTCGACATCCATACGGGGAGACCAAGCCAGGAAATCAATGGTCTTCTCACTACGAAAGATCGCGATCAGCTCACCACTACCCGACCCGCGGCTCCTGTCACCGCCCTTCGGGAGAATGCAGAGCGTGTCGGCCGGCAGCTCCATCATGCCCAGAGGCACGTCATCGGCAATGCTGGCTGTGTCGAGCAGGCGATGCAAGGCAATGCTGGGCTCGTAGAACATACCTCCACGCAACTCGAAAGCCTGCCAGACAGCGCTTTGCCTGGCATCGTCGTCCATGCTGTCGAACGACAGCCCCTTAAGGCCGCCCGGCAGAATGGTGCGGACCAGCGCGCGCACGCGGTCCATCGCTTGGATGATCGGGGCGTCGGTCAAGGCCGCCGTGAGCGGATCGCCCAGCGACGGGGGATCGAGCGTATCGCGCAATGCCTTCCACGCAGCCAGGGCCCCTGACACACGGAACCTCACCGGGATAGGCAGCCGCTCGTAGCTCCGGCCGAGACCTAGTCGGCTCTTGTCCATCGCGGCGATCAGCAGCCGGCGAAGCTGGACCAGCCGTTGCCGCTCAAGCCGGTTGCCGTTGGGTGGGGCTACCAACAGAGGGCGTTGCCGGCGGGTCTGCGCATAGCTCGCCGTGAACGATGCCTCGTAATGGACACAGACCTCGAAGAAGGCAGGCTGCGGCAGCACCTTGCCACCCCAGTAGAACTCGAACCGGATGCCGTAGGACAGATCGGCGCGATACCGCGGAGAAACCTTCCGCCCGGAGAGCCACGCCACCATCTTGGGACGCAACAGCGTCCAGATATCGTCGATGGCCTGCAGCTTCTCCCCCAGATCACGCGGAACGAACTCGCCGCTCGTCACATCCACCGTAGCGCCTGGCACGATGCCTCTGCATCGAATCCATCGCCCCCTGAAGGCCAAGCTGGCCTCCAGCGCGATGCAAATCAGATCGCCGGTATCGCGCGTTGCGCCATCGTTGACATCGATGCGTTGGCCAGCAGCGTTCATACCAGCTCCTGCAAAAATGTTTCGGGTATTTGGTTCACGTTCACGATGCTGATGCACTGACCAACGGTGTCGTTGTGGCCGACGCGCGCCGGTAGCCGGCGGTCTGCCGATCTACCGACGCGACACGTCGAGTAACGTGATACTGCGGCTACTGTGCCGCCACTGTGTCATGCTCGGGCCGCGCCGACAGCAGCGTGCGCGGCAACACGAACCCCTTGAACAGCGGCTGCGTGAACGGATTGTTGGCCTTCTCCGCAGTGACCCGGTAGCGCATGCCACCATCGCTGGCAAGGAAGCTCAGGTCCACACTGCTTGCGGTGGCGCCATTGAGCCGGGCCTGACTGAGCAAGCGGAACATCGACCACGAACCTCGGAAAGTGAGGCTGCTGCTGTTACCGGCGCCGTTGATGAGGGTCAGGCGGCTTTCGTTGCTCTCGGCCAGCGTGTTCGGCCAGATAAGGCTCGTGCTCAAGGTGGGGCCGTGGCTGTAAGTGATCAGTTGCCCTTCGATGCTGAGCGAACTGCTGCGCCGTGTGGGCGTCAGCCCCAGCGGCTCGACAACGAACTGCACGCCGAGCGCCCCGCGAGCATTGAAGAACGCATCCCTGATTCGATCCACCGCCTCCAGCTGGGTCAACACGTCGGTCTTGATCAGATAGCCACCGCGACGTTCCGAATAAAGCACCTCGAGATTGTCGTCAACGAACGGCTTCAAATATTGCTCCCGGAACTGCTGCAGTTTTCCTTGGGGGCCGAAGAACGCCGTGAAATCATCCAGCGACGCGTCCTGCTTGCTGGCGGGATTGAAGGGATAGCGCTGCGCCAGGCGCTCGTTGTAGAAGCGATAGATATCGGTATCCCAACGGCGCTCCACCTCACCCAGGGCTTCGATCAGCACCACCTGCGCGGCCTCGCTCGCCAGTTTGGATACCTGATGATTGAGCGGCTCTGGCAGGCCGGCGGCCACCCTTTGCAGATTGCCGAAGGGATCGGCTCCCTTCATGGCGAAGCGGTCGAGTACGACAGTCAACGCCGCCTTGCCCTGGTTTGGACTGTCTTGAACGCGTTTGACCGTCTCATAGACTGCCCCGATCGCCAGCATCGTCTCGTCCAGGTAGGCCGGCTTGTCCCCCTTGGCTATCAGCAACTGGGTCAGCGGTGCGAAGGCATGCGTGATATCGGCGATGGACGTCGGAAGCTGCTTCTTGGCGACGCCTTCCTTCGCTTCTCCCGCTACGATGCCATCCGCGGCAGATGCGCCGCGCTGTTCGCCGCCGAACCCGCTGTTATCCCGCACCGTCTCTACCAGGCGCCGTAGCGGCGCGGCAGGGCTGGTGACGGCGCCAAGCACGCCGACAGCCTGGGTAAGATCGGCAAAGTCTCGCACTTCCAGTTGATTGATGCCGCGCTGCCAGGTGTCGATGTAGTCGCGGCTGTAGATGGCGCGGATCCGGTCGGCCAGCGCCTGCTTGTCGGCTTCCGAGTAATCGATATTGCTACGCTCCCCGAGCGCCCACTGATCGATCATCGCCAGCTCGGTGAGATCCTTGCTGTGTGGTGCGAAGTAGTTCGTGTACCCCTTGGCCGTCAACAGTGCGTCGATACGTGCGCCGGCACCGGCACGCGTGTTGTCCGCTGCGCTCGCCGCGCCCGGCTGGTAGACGATGTCGAAGGCCGGGCCAATCTCGTTGCGCAGATCAAGCGGCGTGCGCAGCGCCTCGCCGGCCTGGTGGCGCATCGTCATGTAGACGCGTTGCGGCATCGGCACCAGCCGCAGGTCGCGCTGCACCGCCGACAGTTCGCTCTTGAACTGGGGAAGACTGGTGTCCGCAAAGCGCATGGCGTAGTCGAGATGGTTCATCAATGCGCGCTGAACGCCGTCCTGCCCCGGGAAGGCAGCCTGCCACTGCTTGCCCATCCAATCTTCGACGATGGGCGGCCTGCGGTTGGTACGATCCTCGATCATCCGATACACCCGCAGTGCGGCCAGCTTGGTATCGTCCGGAGTATCGGGAGCAATCATCCTTGCCATCACACCACCTGCAAGCGCCGGCAGGAAACGCTGGGACAACAGTGCGAGATAGGCCTCATCGACCTTGGGACCGATCTTGCGTCCCTGGTACAAGCCGAAATCGGCAAGTACGGGCCATGCGTGGCGATACTCTTCGTACACTGCCACGGCGCTGCGAATCTGGTCCAGCGGCTGCAGGAGGTTGCGGCCGGTCGGATCGGTCTGCCGATCGATGGCATGCGTGCTGTAGGCTCGGCTGCGCTCCAGCACCATCGCGGCCTTGTCCCGGTTGATGCCGTAGTAGTGGGACCAGGTGCCGATAATGACCACGCAACCCAGCGACGCAACACCGAAGCTGAGCGCCAATGTGCGCCGCTTATCCGCCATGACTTTGAGGTTGTCGCCAGCCAGGCCGGATTCCGGATAGATCACGCGCTGGAACAACTGCTGGGCGAAGTAGACCGAGGACCGGCCGCTGGGGTGTGCCGAAGAAGTCAACTCCCCCACGCCATACACGTTCGATGCCGAGTTGATGAACGCATTGTTCAGTAGCCCTTGCTGGTGCACCGACGAGAAATACACGCCACGCGGCAACGCCGGCGTCGAATAGCGGTCGCTGGCAAGGACATCCGCCAGGAAGCCGAGCAGTACCGGCCGCATGCCGGAAAGCTGGCGGACCAACGAATACAAGGCCTCGCGCTGCCGCAATTCGACCGGCTCGCTGAGCGAATCGAAAATCTGGTCGTTGAGTCGGGCAATAAATCCGTCGTACCGCTCCGCCAGCTCGGCAAGCCAGGCGTCATAGTCCTGCACCGAGTCCAATGTAAAGGTGAAGCCGAAGATGTCTTCGCGCATGGAACGCTGCATCCGCGCGAACATGGCTTCGAACCCGTCCATCAAATCGAACTTGCTGAGCACCACATAGAGTGGCGGGCGCGTTCCCAGTTGCTGGCTGAGCTCTATCAGCCGAGTACGCAGAAGAATGGCCAGCGCCTTGCGGTCGCTCGGCTGCTGGTTCAGCAGGGTAACTACGTCGACCATGAGCACCACGCCATTGAGCGGGCGGCGGCTGCGATTGCGCCCCAGCCAGCCGATCAGGCTGTCCCAGAGGCGGGTGTGCAGATTCTCGGGAAGCGCTTGCCCGGAAGCCGCGAAGGCGGCGGTTACCTTCCCGGCTTTGGCCACGCTGCCCGCATCGGCTTGCTCACCCTCGTGCGCAGTGCCGTCCTCGCGGACATGGCTGATCAGCTCGCCAGGCGGGTCAATCAGCACAGCTTGATCACCCATCCACCAGTCGATGGCGTACACCAGATCGGGATCGTCGTGAAGCCCTCGGCTGCCCGCCTTCACCTCACCCGTCAGGGTGAAGTTCTGGCTGGAACGATTGAGGAAGCTGGTCTTGCCTGATTTCTCCTGGCCCAGCACCAGATACCAAGGTAGCTGATACAGCTTGTTGCGCCCCTGGAGGCTGCCCTGCAAGATCGCCAAACTCCGATCCAGCGCGCGTTCCTGGGCCTGCACGAAGCGCAAGCAAGGATCCTCCTGTCGCCGGACCTCCTCCGTGCGCTCGGCCTCCAGACGGCGGTTTCGCGTTCGCAATGACAGTGCCCACACGAGCAGCGGCAGTGTCAACAGCACGACCGTAGCCAATACCCTCATCGCGAGGCCAGCCAACGGCTTACGCCCGGCGATCGTCCACTGCGGGCCCAGCCACCAGATGGCGGCCAACAGGAACACGAGTCCGAGCAGCAGTAACAGCGGCGTTCCTTGCTTTGCCCACCTCCGCACGGGGCGGGCGTAGCGTTGGAAATTGGACCATACCTTCCACATAGTGATGCTCCTTTCTTGTTTCCTGCGTCCTGATGCAGCAGCGCGCTACGAAGCCGTCTGCTTGGCGAGATGGTTGTAGAGTTCCGGCTCCCACAGCGCGAGCTCGGCCCTATCGATAATCTGGTGGGCAGCGGCGTAAAGATTCGTTGCCAGCCAGGAGTGCCCGCGAGCGTGCAGCAGATCAGCCGCGATCGTCATGGTGTGGCAGCGCTCGCGCATGGAAGAAGGCGCCTGCGCCTGCATCTGCTCCAGCAGTTGCAGGAAGGGCTCGACTCCGGCATCCAGTCGCGCCGCCAGTTCGTCGCGCAGCACAGAAAAGTCATTGGTGACCATGCTCGGCGCAGAACCGGGGCAGCCGGCGCCGCTCACCCATTCCTGCACGTCGCTATCGACGAATGGCCTGCCATCGCCGAACTGCAGGTCGAGCAACGCCGGCAAACGCAATAGAAAGTGCTCTGTTCGAAGCCGGATAGCCTCCGCCACCTGCGGCATCTCCAGCCGCTCGGCGATCGTGGCGGACAGAAAACTCCCCCGTATCCAGTACGGCGACGACGTCACGCTCTTTTCCACGCGCTGCAACAAGACGGGAGTGAGCGCATTGGAGGCAAGGGCCTCCTGATAGCCTTCCACGATATCGACAGGCACGGCCATCAATTCGGTTCGGCTGCCCTTGCTTGCGGACGGCGCCGAATTCAAGTGCGCCCACAAGGCGAAGCGGCGCAGCAGATAGCCGGTGGGATCGTACGCATCCTGGCGGTTGATGATCTCCGCCATGGTCAGGAGCGAGCGTCGGTTTTCGCGCTCATTGCCATGACTCCCGGCCGCCGTGCCGAAGAACTCTTCACTGATCGCCGCTCGCTCCGTCTTGAAGGCGATCGGCGCCGATTCCCGGCCTTGATCGGGCGAGCGCATTTCCTCCACACGGCGTCTGAACTGCCCCACCAATCGAGTGAGCGTCGGCTCGTCCAGCCTGGCCATGCCGGCATTGGCCTGCAGGCTATCCAAGGCTTGCAGGCCGGTGTCCCGCCACTGCTGTGCGAAGCTGGCCGGATCCAATCCCGAGAGCGCATCCACCAGACGGTCCAGTTGCAAGGTGACCAGTTTCCGCTTGGCGGGCAGCCCGGTCGCCCCGGGCTTGGGATAGCCGCTCTCCCAGAACCGCTCGATCATGCCGGCCAGAAGCGCAGCGGCATCCGCCCACCCGCCCCAGGTACGGCAGCGCAGACGTGCCACGATCAAATGCCCAGCTATCCGGAAGTGTTTGCTCTGGCTGCAGAGATATTGCCGGGAGGCCTCGTCGACATAGGCCCAGTCGATCGTCGACGCGTGCAGGCCACCGAGCTTGACCATCTCGTGCTCGATTGCCTGGAAGGTCTCCTCTTCCTCGTCGTAGATGCCCGCCGGTTGCTTGCCATCCAGTGGCGCGAGCAGCGCATCGATATCAAGTGGAATCGAGCTGCTCACCAATGACATGCCTCACGCTGTTGCTTCATCAGCGCATGCAGATTCGTCGCATCGAACACCAAGTCGGAGAACGGCGGATAGTCGCTCTCCACCTGCAGGCGGCCACCGGCGCCGACCAGATGGCGCAGCTGCTCGATGGCGACCAGGCCGCGCCCCGCATCCACCACGGTGCCGTCTTCCAGCACCTGCCATGGAAGCGGCCGCGAAATGGGCTTGCCGTCCAGCAGCAGGCGGATATTCATCCGATTAGGGTCGACGGGACGGCTCGCCAGCAGTTGCAGGCGGGAGATGTTGGAAAGGCAACTGATGGCCAGTATCGGTGCCTCCGCTGAACCGCCCATGGCTGGCGCGGAAATCACCACGCTCCAGCGCCCGGGGAGCGCTTCTCCTTTGTGTGACAGGCGGAACCCGGTTTCTCCCGCTACGCGGGCAGCCTCGTTAAGGCTTACCAGGCCGACGATCTCCGGCGGCTTCACCGACGCCTTGCCTCTATTCGACGATCCCGCAGCGGCCATTGGCGGCGGCTGCATCGTCTGCGCGGGTGGGCCCCCGGCCGCGGCATCGTAGCAGGCCAGGCGCTCCACCGCCGAAACGATGCCGGTGCATGCTTTCCCCGTGGCGCTGGCGGCGGCGGGTGCACGGTTGGCATCTGCCTGCTTGCCGGCATCGCAACCGGCCGCGAGCACCGCGAGCGCCAGTGCCAGGCTGATTGATCTCATGTTGTTGAATCCTCCCTGTCCAGATTCCATTTCAGGCATTTACGGGCCAATGTGCGTTTGGGAATGCCCAGGCTCCGGGCCGCGAGCGTGCGCGAACCGTTCGCCAGCCGCAGGCGCTCGTCGATCAAGCGGCTCTCGAACGCCGCCAAGGCTTCAGGCAGATCTTCGGTGTGCCAGAGGTCATGCAGGGGGTGCTGAAGCTCCGCAGCCATTTCGTTGCGCTTCCGATCCGGCTGGAGACCTCGCAGCGCTTCAGGCGTGATTGATTGGCCGGCCTTCGTGCGTTCGGCGGCGACCAGCACCAGACTGCGCAGTTCACGCACGTTGCCCGGAAAGGAATGCGCCTGAAGCAGGCTCAGCGCGCTAGCGCTGAACCCCGGGATGTGCACCTGGCACTCGCGGTTGTATTGCAGCAACGTGTGCTCGGCCAGAACGGCGATATCCTCCGGGCGCTCGCGCAATGCAGGGACATGCAAGGTCTGCTGGCGGATGCGAAAGTACAGATCCTCTCTGAAACGTCCCTCGGCGATGCGCTGCGGCAACGGCTGGTGGGTAGCGCAGATCAACCGAAAGTCCGAGCGGCGCTCCTGGTTGGCGCCCACCGGGCGGTACTTCTTCTCGTTGAGCACCCGCAGCAGTCGTCCCTGCAATTCGAGAGGCATGTCGCCGATCTCGTCCAGAAACAGCGTGCCGCCGTCGGCCTCCGCCACCAGGCCTTTGCGCGCCTGGCTGGCCCCGGTGAAGGCGCCGCGCTCGCTGCCGAACAGCTCGGCCTCGATCAGTTCCTTGGGGATCGCCGCGCAGTTCACCGGTACGAACCTGCCGCCGCGGCTGCTTGCCTGATGGATGAGCCATGCGGCATGGTCCTTGCCCGCCCCGGTCTCACCGGTGATCAGGATCGCCAGCGCCGAATCCAGCATGCCCAGCATGTCGTCGCGCAACTGGCGCGCGGCGGCGCTGGTGCCAACGAACTCGGTGGCCAGCAACCGAGCCGCGCGTTCGCGCGAACGTGCGTTCGCATGCGCCTGGTCAGCCCGGGCATGCCGGGCTTGGATTTCATCGCCAAGATGCTTGTTCAGCCTGGCAAACAAGTGCTCGTGAATCTGCATCAGCGTCTGCCAGAGAGGGGCATGGCGAAGCTCGCGCAAAGTGCCGGCCTCGCCGAACAAGGCCAGTACCGCGAACGCACGTCGATTCGTATCGCGCAGAGGCAAGACCAGAGCACCCTGTTGCATCGGCAAGTGCTCGCGCAGACTCTCGAACGTCGTCCCGACATTCACCAGCGCGTCGATACGCTCTACCGTGCAGGGCTGGCAGCCGACCAGACCATAGACCAGCGGGTTGTCCAGCTCGCTCATTGCCTGATCGGGGAATCCAGACGCGATCTTCGGAAAGCTCGCCAAGGGCTGCAGTTGGTCGCCGGTACTGTTCAGGCAATAGCACACCCCCTGACTCAGCCCGCAGGACTCAACGATCGTCTTCAGCAGTGGCATCGCCAGTTCCGCCGGGGTCGTTGCCCACGTCAGATCCCGCGCAAGCCCAGCAACCGCGAGCGGGTCCAGATGCACGGCGTGGGTCATTCCAGCACGGCTTCGAAGGCGCTGCCATTCCACGACAGCTCGGCGCGGCGGAACGCTACGCCTTCGGCAAGCCGCCGCAGCACGGACAGCGACAACGGCGGCAGCAACTCGCCGTCCAGGCTCGCATCGAGCATGCGCGCCCCGTTCTGATGGCGCATGCACCGCGCCCTGAGCTCGTCACGGGCGCTTGTCGCCAACGTCAGGGCCGCATCGTAGCGCTGGGCGAACTGACGCTGCAGCCGCTGCAGGCGGCTCTCCACAATCTCGCCGAGCACGGCCTCGTCCAGGTAGCGATACGGCACCACCTGCATCCGCGCCAGGAGCGCCGGCTTGAAGAACTGCGTGAGGCGGTCGCGAAGCGCGGTCTCATCCTGATCTGCCAGGCTTGCATCCTGCTGGTCGAAGCCGAGGTTGGAGGTCAGGAAGAACAGCACGCTCTTGCAGTCGATCACGCGGCCCTCGCCATCGGCGAGTTCACCCTTGTCGAACGCCTGGTAGAAGAGGTTCAGCACGTCAGGGTGGGCCTTCTCGACCTCGTCGAGCAGCACCACCGAGTAGGGCTGCTTGCGAATCGCTTCGGTCAGCACGCCACCCTCACCGTAGCCAACGTAGCCCGGTGGCGATCCGAGCAGGCGCGACACCGTATGCTTCTCCTGAAACTCGGACATGTTGATCGTGGTCAGGAACTGCTTGCCACCGAACAGCGAATCGGCCAAAGCCAAGGCCGTCTCCGTCTTGCCGACGCCGCTCGGGCCAACCAGCAGGAATGCCCCCATCGGCGTGCCGGGCCGCCGAAGATCAGCCACGGCGGTCAACAGGTGCTTGTGAATGCGCTCGATGGCGATGTCCTGCCCCTTGACCCGCTCACGCAACACCTCCGGCAGCGACGCCAGGCGCGCCATCTGGTCGCTGTCGATGGTCGTCGCCGGAATGCCGGTCCAGTCGGCGATAACCTGTGCGATCTGCTCGCGCCCCACCTCCGAACGCAACAGCGCGCCCTCACGTTGCAGCGATGCGAGCCTTGCGACTTTCTCGGCCAACACAGACCGAGGCGCACCCTCCTGGTTTGCGTCCACGTCGCTCAACGGCCCGCGCAGTGCCTGTATCTCGTCGACCAATGGCTTCTGGACGGCCCAGGAATCCATCAGATCGCCAATGCGCCCCTGCACCTCCCGGCGAGCGCGGTCCAGAGCACCCTGGCGCCGCCCGTCGTCATGGCATAGACCGGCGCGCACGTCGCGCTGCAGCAGCGCCGACTCGGCGTCGATCTGCGACAACTCATGCTCCAGGGCACGCAGCCGGCGTGGCGGCTCGGCAAGCGCCGTCGCCACGCGGGCGCAAGCGGTGTCCAGTACATCGACAGCCTTATCGGGCAGTTGCCGGCCCGAGAGGTAGCGTGCCGAAAGCGTTGCCGCGGCATGCAAGGCCTCGTCGCTGATGTAGACACCATGGGCGCGCTCGTAGGTCTCGCGAAGCCCCCGCAGGATGTGAACCGCTGTCTCGGGAGACGGCTCGTCGAGCTTCACCAGCTGGAAGCGCCGGCTGAGCGCCGCATCCTTCTCGAAGTACTTCTTGTATTCAGACCAGGTCGTCGCGGCGATAGTGCGCAACTCACCGCGCGCCAGCGCCGGCTTCAGCAGGTTCGCGCCATCGCTGCCGCCGGCCGCATTGCCGGCACCGATCAGCGTGTGCGCCTCGTCGATGAACAAAATGATCGGCGTGGCCGAACCCTTGACCTCGTCGATGACTGCTTTCAGGCGCTTCTCGAATTCGCCCTTGACCGACGCACCGGCCTGCAGGGCGCCCAGGTCGAGACCCCAAAGCGCAACCGGGCGCAACGGTTCAGGGACATGCCCGGCAACGATGCGCAGCGCCAGCCCCTCGATCACCGCGCTCTTGCCCACACCGGCATCGCCCACCACGATCGGGTTGTTCTTGCGACGGCGCGAGAGGATGTCGATCATCAGGTCGATCTCGCCATCCCGGCACAACACCGGGTCCAGTTTTCCGGCCCGCGCCTGGGCCGTGAAATCATGGCCGTACCGCCCCAGCGCCGAATCAGTGGTGCCCAAAGCCAGCTGCGGGGCGCCGCTGGCTGTGGCTTGAGGCGTCTCGGCGGACTGCGCCAGCAGCGCAGGAAAGTCCTTGCGCCACGCTTCGCGGTTCACGCCTTCGAACAAGCGGATCGCCGGCAAGGGCAGATAACGCCCGACGTTGAGCAACGCGGCCAGCAGCAGGCTGCCACCACGGATCTTCTCTTGCCCCCACTCGAGCGAACCGAGCAGCCATGCCTCCTGCAGCAACTCGACGAGCAGCGGGGAAAACGACGGGTACTGGCCGCCAGCCGTCTCCTGGCTCGGGAACCCGGCCGACAACGCCTGCCGTACCGCGTCGAGCTCCAGCCCGGCCTGGCGAAGCAGCAGGCGAACGTCGCCCAGCGGTTGATCAATCAGCTTGAACAACACATGCGGAACCGTCACCTCGGCGCCGTGTTGGCTGATGCACAGACTGGCGGCCTCCTCCACGGCTTGCCGGGTCAGGGAGTTCAAGCGCTCAAACACTGCTGCAAGTTCGATTCGGATCATGAGGGGCAATCCGTTAATGGATGCAAGTAAAAAATGAGGTGGTCAGTGCGCTTTGGTTGTACGCGACACAAAAAGGACTGCTTACGAGGCCGCTAAATCGACAAGCCCGATAAGGAAACACGATATGAAGAATTAGTAAATAGAAAAGTCGTTATTTTTTCTTGATTGAATATCCAAAAGAGAAAATCGAACTCATCTGCCAAATAATTCTTCCTGCTTCGTACAAGTATTATCGACAGGAATTTTTCGAAGGTGTTAACTCGCCGTTTGGTCGCAACGCAATTTATCCGCCGCATTCCACCGAAGTCCGCCGAAGACCGCCAAGCGCACTCGATTAGGACTTGTCTCATCAGAATGTGAGGCGGTTTCGTATGGTGTCCCCCCCATTTCCGGGGTGTCTCAATTCGTAATTCAGTCGCACTTGTACCAACCAACGCCTTTACTAGGAGTCGTTATGGCGAAGAGAGAGGGAACTGTTGCCCCCAAGGAACGCATCAATATCACCTATGTACCGGCAACGGGCGATCAGAAGGCGGAAATCGAGTTGCCGCTGAAGTTGCTGGTTATTGGCGACTTCAAAGGCCACGAAGAGGAAACCGCGCTGGAAGACCGGCCGGTGGTGAATGTCAACAAAGACAACTTCAACGACGTGCTTAGCGAAGCCGGCGTGGCGCTGAAAACCACCGTCCCCATGCGGCTGGGCGACGCCAAGCCCGACGACACCCTGAGCGTCGAGCTGGATTTCAAGCACATCAAGGACTTCGGTCCCGATGCCGTGGCCCAGCAAGTACCCGAATTGCGCAAGTTGCTGGAGCTGCGCGAGGCGCTTGTCGCGGTCAAGGGGCCGATGGGCAACATCCCGGCCTTTCGCAAACAACTCCAAGCCCTGCTGGGGGACGAAGCTGCGCGCGACAAGCTCACCAAGGAGCTGAGCCAGGCACTGGGCGGCCAGGCTACCTGACGGCCGCGTCGCGCATCACCTCACACCACTGGTTTCAAGGACAAGAACATGAAGAGAGAAAGCGCTGTCGCCAAGGTTGAAGCGGCTCACTCGCAAGGTCTGCTGGAGCAGATCATGGCGCAGACCCGCATCGAACCCACGCAAGAGGGATATGCCGTCGCCGAGCGCGGCGTGCTGGCCTTCATCGCTGAAGTGCTCAAGTCGGACGATCACAATGCGCCCATCAACAAGATACTGGTCGATCAGATGATCGGGCGGATCGATGCGCAACTGACTGCTCAGGTTGACGAGATTCTCCATTGCGAGGAATTCCAGAACCTGGAAGCGCGATGGCGTGAACTCAAGAACCTGGTCGACAACACCGACACCCGCCAGAACATCAAGTTCGGCATGATGCACGTCACCAAGCCCGAACTGCTCGAGGATCTCGAAAGCGCGGGCGACATCACCCGAAGCGGCCTGTACAAGCATGTCTACACTGCGGGCTACGGCCAGTTCGGCGGCGAGCCGGTGGGCTGCATCGTCAGCAGCTACACCTTCGGCCCCTCGGCTCCCGACATCAAGTTGCTCGGTTACGTCGCAGCCATCGGCGCCATGGCACATGCGCCGTTCCTCGGCGCGGCCGGCCCGGAGTTTCTCAACGTCGAGAACTTCCAGGAACTGCCCAACCTGAAGGAAATCAGCGACATCTTCGAAGGCCCGCGCTTCGCCAAATGGCGCAGCCTGCGCGAGTCCGAAGACTCCCGCTACCTCGGCTTGACGATGCCGCGCTTTCTGCTGCGCCAGCCCTACGACCCGCTCGATAACCCCACCCGCACGTTCGTCTACCGCGAAGGCATCGACGGCGACCACAAGAACTACCTGTGGGGCAATACCTCGTTCCTGCTCGCCAACCGCATTACCGACAGCTTTGCCAAATACCGCTGGTGCCCGAACATCATCGGCCCGCTCTCCGGCGGTGCCGTCGACGACCTGCCGGTCCACCTCTACGAATCCCTCGGCCAGCTGCAGGCCAAGATTCCGACCGAAGTCCTGGTGTCCGACCGCCGCGAGTTCGAGCTGTCCGAAGCCGGCTTCATCCCGCTGACGATGCGCAAGGACAGCGACAACGCGGCCTTCTTCTCCGCCAACTCGGTGCAGAAGCCCAAGCTCTTCCCCAAGACCGAAGAGGGTCAGGCCGCGCAGACCAATTACAAGCTCGGCACGCAACTGCCGTACATGTTCATCGTCAACCGCCTGGCGCACTACCTGAAGGTCCTGCAGCGCGAGCAGATCGGCAGCTGGAAGGAACGCTCGGACCTCGAGCGCGAACTCAACAACTGGCTCAAGCAGTACATCGCCGACCAGGAAAACCCCTCGTCCGACGTACGTAGCCGGCGGCCGCTGCGTGCCGCTCGTGTGGTCGTGCAGGACGTGGATGGCGATCCGGGCTGGTACCAGGTCTCGCTCGCCGTGCGTCCGCACTTCAAGTACATGGGCGCCAACTTTGAATTGTCCCTGGTCGGCCGGCTGGACAAGGACTGAGAGGAGCCTACGGGATGCCAAGAACGCCAGGGCAAGGCAGCTTGTTCGAGCGACTCGATCCCGCTGTCCCGCCGCGACGTACACGGTCGCGGCGGGATCTGGCTGCCGAGCGCATTCAGGCCATCAAGCGGCACCTCTCCTGGCTCCTCAACGCGCGCCGGGGCAGCTCGCAGAGCAGCCCCGGCCTGGGGCTCCAGGAATTCAATGACGCGACCTCGAACAGCACCGACCTGCGATCTCGAATTTGCGAAGACATCCGGGCGACCGTCGAGGCTTTCGAGCCTCGGGTCAAGGCGGTCGAAGTGCTGCCGATCGCAAGCGACGACCTCCAGTTGCAGTTCCGGCTCCAGTGCGTGGCGTCGCTCAACAACATCGAAGAAATGCTCGAAATCGACCTCACCGTTTCGCGCCAGGGTCAAACGACCGTAACCACATAGGCATAGCTCAGGGGAAAGGAATGCCGCTGAAACGAAAGTTTCTGGAGGAGATGGACTACTTGCGTCGGTTGCGTCGTGTCTTTACACGCGACAACCCGCAACTGGCGCGCTTTCTCGGCGAGGAAGCCAACGACCCGGACGTGGAGCGGCTGGTCGAAGGCCTGGCCTTTCTGACCGCCAAGCTGCGGCTGAAGATCGACGACGACCTGCCGGAATTGACCCACGCCATGCTGCAACTGCTGTGGCCCAACTATCTCCGGCCGCTGCCCAGCGCCGCGATCATTCGTTTTGAACCCTTGCCGCAAGCCGTTACCAGCAAAAAACGCATTGCCAAGGGTACCGAGGTCGGGGCCCGGCCGGTCGATGGTATCCGCTGCAGGTTTCGCACATGTACCGACGTCGATGTGTTCCCCTTCGTCATCGATGAAGTCAGCGATGCGCACACCCGTGAGAAGTCCATCCTACGCATCGATCTGGCGCTGCCTGGCACCAATGCGCCAAGCACCTTCGGTTGCGACGAACTGGAGTTTCACCTCAGCGGCAGCGACCAGACGGCGCTCACGCTGTACCTGTGGCTCGCCCAGTATGTCGGCGAAATCCGCATGGAGTGCGGCGGCACCATGCGCCGCCTGTCGACTGAGCAAATCGTCTTCCCTGGATTCTCCCCCAACGAAGCGCTGCTGCCCTATCCGAAGAACGCCTTCGATGGTTACCGGATTCTCCAGGAGTACTTCATATTCCACAAACGATTCCAGTTCTTCCGGCTGACGGGCCTGCAACATCTCTGGCCCGGCGAAGCAGTCGAACACGTTCGTTTCGAACTCCATTTCAAGCGACCGATGCCGCCTGACATCCGCGTGCGCACCGAGGATCTTGCGCTGTACTGCACACCCGCGGTGAATCTGTTCGAGCACGATGCCGAACCCATCAGTCTCGATGGAACAGCTGTCGACCAGCGAGTGATTCCCAGCGGCCACCGGCCGGACGCCTACGAGATATTCAGCATCGATCAGGTCAGCAGCACGCACAACCACGAGTTGGGACAGCACGGAAACCGCCAGCGCACCTACCAATCGTTCGAATCGCTGCAGCACGAGATCGAGCACGCGCATGGGCACGCGGCGCTGTACTACCGCACACGTATCGAGCCCGCCCTGGAAGAGGAAGGGGTACATCACCGCATCGCCTTCGTTCGCGGCGACGAAACCGCGTTCGTCGGCAAGAACGAGACTGTCTCGCTGTCGCTGACCTGCACCAACCGTGATCTGCCGCTAGCGCTTGCGGCGGGCGATATTTGCGTGAAAACGCAAACGACGCCCGACTTCGCGACCTACCGCAACCTGGGGGAGCCGACTCCATCCTACCGCCCCGTGCTCGATGGCCAGCTTCAATGGCGGTTGATCTCCAACCTCTCGCTCAACTACCTGTCGCTCCAGTCGGCGGATCCCCTCAAGGCGGTCCTGGCCGCCTATGACTTTGCCGCCCTCCACGACATCCGGCGCGCGCGGACCACCCGCAAGCGCCTGGATGCCATTGGCGACGCGGTGACCAAGCCGATCGACCGGTTGGTGCACGGCCTGCCGGTGCGCGGGATGAAGACCGTGCTCCGGCTGGACCCCGGCGGCTTCCTCTGCGAGGGCGACATGTACCTGTTCGGCACGGTGCTCAGCCACTTCTTCTCCCTCTATTCGAGCATCAACTCGTTTCACCTGCTCGAAATCGTCAACACCAGCAATCAGGAGCGCTACACATGGTCCATGCGGATCGGCCAGCAACCGCTGATGTAGCCGACCGGGCGCTGGCGAACGGGAAGAACTACGACTTCTTCGGCTTGCTGGAACTGCTGTCGAACCTCCACGGCGACGATCTGGAGTCGGAACATGGCTTCGACGCGGCCCAGCAGCGCATACGCCTGAGCGTCTCGCCCGCCATCGGTTTCCCGGCCTCCGACGTGGCGCTGGCCGAGCGGACCGAGGTGGCGCCGCACGCGTACCACGTGCAAGCGACATTCTTCGGCCTGCACGGTGCGGACTCGCCCCTTCCGGGCCATTACCTGGACCGGCTCGCCTACGAGTACGGGCAGGAAGAAGGCATTCGCACCGAGTTCCTCGATTTCTTCAATCACCGGCTGCTGATGCTGCTGCACCAGGTGTGGCGCAAGTACCGGTACTACATCCGCTTCCAGAGCGGAGCCCGGGACCGGTTCTCGCCCTACGTGTTCGCCCTGATCGGTCTGGGCGACGCCGACATGCGCGGCGCGACACCGCTCCCCTGGAGCCGGCTGCTCAGCTTCGCAGGGCTGGTGGCGTTGCGCGGCCGCCCGCCAACCATGGTTGCGGGCATCATCGCGCACTGCTTCGACCTCGATAAGGTCGAAGTACGCGAATTCGAGTTTCGCTACGCGGAGCTCGACGACTGCGACCGGGGCGCGGTCGGGCAACACAACGGCAACCTCGGCCAGAGCTTCACCGTGGGCCGCCGCGTGCGCACGCGCCACAGCAAATTCACCATTTCGATACCTGACCTCACCCGGGACCGCTTCTACGGCTTCCTGCCGACAGGCAACGATTACCCGCGCCTGCGCACCTTGATCGATTTCCTGCTGCGCGACCCTACAGCCTACGACCTTGAGCTCGGGCTGCGCGAGGACCAGGTATCCCCTTTCAACCTCCAGCGCGCGGGCGACACCCAGCTCGGCTGGACCAGCTTCCTGGGGCGGCACCACCTGCGCCCTGTACGCATCAAGGTACGCCTATGAACGATCTGGCTCCCATCCGCCGGCTATCGCTGGTAGTGGCCAACCCGCAAGCCCTGCAGAAGGGCAGCTTGCCGCGCCACACATTCGACACGGCTGGCGGCACGATCGGCTCGGCCAACGCCAGTTGGGTGCTCGCCGACCGCGGGCAACGCGTCCGGCCGCAGCACTGCCAGATCATCTTTGAAGATGGCGCCTTCGTGGTGGTGGACACCTGCGGCCTCACGCGCATCAACGACCACCATGAGCCCATCGGCAGCAATGCTTGCGTGGCGCTGAGCGAGGGCGACCAGTTGCACATCGGTCCGTACCTGCTCGCGGTGAATCTGCATGATGACTCGCACGGCCTCGCCAACGGCGACCGCCACCTTGCGCAATACGAGTTGGACGAACTGCTGAACGCCCCGGATGCGCGCCTGGATACGTACCTGCCCGATGGGCCAATGCAGTCTGCGCAGTCGATCGACACGCCCAGTGTGATCGAAGGCATGGCCGAGTTTCAGGCGCTCGCGGCGCCGCAGCGCCTGGACACCGCACTTGACCCGCTGGCCGCACTGGAAGCGGCTGAACAGCGGCAACACGCGAGCCTCGACGCCCATGGCGTGCTCGACACGCGGCATTACGGCCTCTCGCCATCAACGACCCAGGCCGACCTTACCGCCACTCGATTCGAAGCCGTATCTGGCACACCCAAGCGTACCACTGGAGATTTTTCGATGTCCCAACAAGATGCGCGGACCTCGGCCGCCCAATCCTGGCTGCACGGCCAACCCTTGGGTGAACAAAACCCGACCCAACTGGTATCGCCGCTGATCCAGGGCCTGGATGCGCCGTTGGGTCAACTGGATGGAGCCGGCGCCTATCGTGTCCAGCTCGAGGCCGGCCAGGCTCTGCAGGCCCTCATCAAGGGACTGGCCGGCCTGCATGCGCAGCAGCAAGCCGGCGACCAGCGCCGCCTGACCGTGCGCGGACGAACACTGCAGCCCATTGAAGACAATCCGTTACACCTCGGCCAGAGCTATCCGGAAACCGTGCGCGCGCTGTTCTCCGACGAGCGCAGCGTGGTGCATCTCTCCCCCGCCGCCGCTGTCGAAGAAAGCCTTGAGCAGCTTGGACAACAGCGCCAAGCCATGCTGCAAGCCATCGAGGCAGGCCTGGACGCCTTGTTGCACGCGTTTTCTCCCTCGCAACTGCACCAGCGCTTCCAGCGCTATCGGCCCAGCAATGTGGAACAGCCGGAGGAAGGCGACTGGGCCTGGCAGATGTTCGTCAGCTATTACGGTGAGCTCACGTCGGCACGCCAGCGGGGTTTTCACAAGCTGTTCTGGGAGGTATTCGAGCAGCACTACGACCGGCATCTGCGCACGGAGCCGCAATGAAGCGGACGGCTTCCCTGTTGCTGCTCACCCTGGCGCTTGCCGGGTGCAGCACCGTGGGCAACGTTTTCAAGAAGACCGGCCAGGTGCTGATGGACCCATCCATCCAGGTCGGCTCAGCCGAGAATCAGCCCACGCAGATCGCACTGAGCCTCTATGCCGACCCGCTCGTCAATCCCAACCCGACCGTCGATGACGGCAAGGATGAGACCGGACCGGAGCAGGCCGGCGCCTCCCCCGCCACGCGTACCGTCGACGGGCAGTATGCCGTCCAGTTGCAAAGCGCCACCCGCACGGGCCTGATCGAGACGCTCCAGGCCATGCTCAGCCAGTTGGAGAACGAGGATGCGCCGCGTCCCGCCACGCCGCGCGCCACCATCGAGAAGGACGGCCCCTGGCCGCCGTTGCCGGTGGGCCTCCCGCGCCAGAGCGACCGCGTTTTCACGCGGGGCAAACGCGTCCCGGCCATTCCCGCTCCGCTACCGCTCGCGGGCCTGGGCCAGTACCGCGATGGCCAGGCCATCCCCGACACCCCGCTGCCAGCACGCGTCGAGCGCTATGTGTCCACGCCGGTGCCTTTCAAGATCGTGCAGCTCAAGGACGACTCGGTGCTGCTCAATGCCGACCCGTCCCTGCTGCGCGACAACCTCAAGAAGACACTCGGCAGCACCTACCTGAACGCCGACGACTATCTGCTGGCCCCGGGGCAGTTCAAGTTCATCCCCTACGCCGACATCGACAAGAACACCCGCTTCATCGCGGTCGTCGCCGATTTCCACGACGCCACCCCGGAGGCCGTCAAACAAGTGTTCCGCGTCGAGCCGCGCGGGCGCAAGTACGCACTGTTGGTCACCTTGAGCAACACCCGCGCCGCCATCACCGATGAAAGCCTTCCGGCACCGCCGCGCGTGGGCACCAATTCACCCAACCCGGATAAAAAACCATGACCAGCAAGCGACCCGTCATCTGGGACGAAGGCCTGTTCGTCAAGCCACAGCACTTCCAGCAGCAGGCCCGTGTCCTGGAACACCACGCCAGCCAACGTGTGAACAGCGTCAGCCAACACCTCTACGGCTTCACCGAGCTGGAGATCAACCAGGAGTTCCTCGCGTTCGGCAAGGTCGCCATCATTCGCGCCCGCGGCGTCATGCAAGACGGCACCGTATTCGATATCCCGGCCGACCATGCGCCGCCCGAGCCGCTGGCGATCACCGACACCGACGCGATCAACCAGACCGTCTATCTCACCTTGCCCCTGAAGTCCGAAGGCGGCCTGGAAATCCGCTGGCCCAACACCTACGGCAATGCCCGGTACATCCACGGGCTCGAAGAAATCCGCGACACCCACAGCGAAGAGGGCGACTACACCCCTGTCGCGCTGGCCCGGCTGAATTTGCAACTGGCGCTGGAGCGAGACGATCGCAGCGCCTATACCGGCCTGGCGCTGGCGCGAATCCTGAATCGACTGCCCGACGGCAGCCTCGTGCTGGACCAGGACTTCATGCCCACCGGCCTGTCGACCCAGGCCATGCCCCCCCTGGCACGCTTTCTCGACGAAGCGACATCGCTCATGCGCGAGCGCGCCAAAAGCATCGCCGAACGTATCGCCTCGCCCGGCCAGTCCGGGGTGGCCGACGTCACCGACTTCAACCTCCTGCAAACGCTCAACCGCCTGTACCCGCTGTTCCGGCATCTCGCGCAAACGCGCCAGACACACCCGGAAAACCTGTACATCGCCTTCAGCCAGGCCTGCGGCGAGCTGGTCACCTTCATCGACGAAGGCCGACTGCCCGACGAATACCCTGCCTACCAGCACGACCAGCCCCGCCAATCGTTCCGCCAGTTGCAGGACACCTTGCGCCGCGTGCTGAGCACCGTGCTGCAACCGCGTGCGATAGCACTACCGCTGGTGCAGCACAAGTACGGAGTACAAACGGCTGCCGTGCCCGACATGCGCCTGTACGACGGCGCCGACTTCATTCTCGCCGTGCGCGCGCAGATGCCGCTCGAGCAACTCCACCAGCAGTTCCTCCAACAGGTCAAGGTCGCATCCATCGGCAAGCTCGACGAATTCGTTCGCCTGCAGTTGCCCGGCATACCGATGATCCCGCTGCCCGTCGCGCCGCGGCACCTGCCCTACCACGCCGGCTTCAGCTACTTCCAGCTCGACCGCAGCAACGTCAACTGGCAAATGATGACCGGCGCGCCGGGCTTCGGCTTCCACATTGCCGGCAACTACCCGGGGCTGGAACTGCAGTTCTGGGCCATCAGGAACTGACACCATGGCTATCCAAGGCACCGAAGTCACCATCGGCAACGACCGCCGCACGTTGAAACGCGTTCCCACACCGCCGCAGGTCGGCGGCAAGCGGGATCTCGCCTACGAACACGTCACCCAGCTCGACCACGACGAAGACCTCGGCTTCGCGCTGCGCGGGCACAGCCTCAACCCGCTGGTCGACGCAGCGCAGCCCCTGCTCGGCCTCGTCATACGGCTGCGCCGGCTCGACAAATTCAGCGAAGTCGAAAGCCTCTACGAAACCGTGCGCGACCAGATCACCGGCCTCAGCGACGAAGTCCGCCAGCACGGCTACGACAACGCCACGCTGCTCGCCTACCGCTACGCGCTGTGCGCGCACATCGACGAAGCAGTGATGGCCACCCCCTGGGGCAACTCCGTCTGGTCGCAACGCTCGCTGCTCAGCTACCACCACAACGAAACCTGGGGCGGCGAAAAGTTCTTCACCGTGCTCGCGCGCATGCAACTGGACGCGGAAAAATACCGCGACGTGCTGGAGTTCAAATACCTGTGCCTGTGCCTGGGCTTCAAAGGCAAATACGCACGGCAGCACGACCACCCCGACACCCTCAACGCCATCATCGCCAAGCTGCACAAGCTGCTGCGCTCGCTGCGCGGCGACACCGCCGAGCGGCTGACCGATGCGCACGCCAACGTTGCCCACCAGCGCCAACGGCTCGGCCGCTCGCTCCCCTTGTGGGCGCCCTGGGCATTGGCGTTGGTCGTCTTGGCCGGCGCCTACACCGTCTTCGAAGTGAAGCTGGCCCGGTCCACCGACCAGGTCCTGCAATCGCTGAACAACATTCTGAAGTCCTGAAGGAATTCGGCCAGCAAGGAGCACGCCATGCCACATCAGTCAGACCTGCGCTTCACCTTCGAGATCGTGGGAGGGATGGACTTCGAAGTCATCGAGTTCACCCTGCACGAAGCCCTGTCCGAAACCTATCGGCTCGAGCTGGACCTCGCCAGCACCAGCCCCGCCGTCGACTTCGGCCAGGTGCTCGACCGCCCCGCCCTCTTCACCCTGTGGCAAGGCGCACAGCCCGTGCGCTATGTCCACGGCCTGGTCAGCACCCTGGAACAGGGCGAAACCGGCTTTCGCCGCACGCGCTACCGCGCCGTGGTCGAGCCCGAACTGGCCCGGCTCAAGCTGTGCTCCGACTGGCGCATTTTCCAGACCCAGAGCGTGCCCGAGATCCTGCAGAGCGTGCTCAAACGCCATGGCATCCTCGAGTACGAGCAGATCGTCACCGACACGCATCTCACACGCGAGTACTGCGTACAAGCCGGCGACACCGACTATGACTTCCTCGAACGCATCGCCCGCGAAGAGGGCTTCTACTTCCAGTTCCTCCATTCCGCGGGTGGTCACAAGCTGACCCATAGCGACCGCTTGTTCGTGCAGGGCCGCATCGCTGGCGGCCCGGTGGTCTACAACCCCAACGCCGGCGGCGACCAGGACGAACCGGCGCTGCGCCGGTTCCGCTACGTCGAAAACGTGCGCACCGCGCAACAGACCCAGCGCGACTACGTCTTCACCCACCCGCACTACGATCAGGAACACAGCCGGGTCGGCGACCTGGCGCACGAACCGCGCCGCCCCTACGAGCATTACGCCTACCCCGGACGCTACAAGGTTGACGAGGCCGGCAAGCCCTTCACCGAAGCGCGTCTGCGCGGCCACCGGCGCGACGCGCGCATAGCCCTGGTCGAAGGTGACGACCCGCGGCTCATCCCCGGCATCTCCTTCGAGCTCACCGGCCACCCGCGTACGGAATGGAACAGCGGCTGGCGCCCGGTGCGCATGCGCCACCACGGCGTGCAGCACACCAGCCAGGCCGAAGACAGTGCCGGCTCCGACCAGGGCACCCGCTACCGCTACACCGCCGAGCTGGTCACCGACCGCACCGAATGGCGCGCCGAGCCCCTGCCCCGGCCGCGCATCGATGGCACGCAGCCCGCCCTGGTGGTTGGCCCGCCGGGCGAGGAGATCTATTGCGACGAATGGGGGCGCGTCAAGATCCAGTTCCCCTGGGATCGCCAGGGCAGCTTCGACGACCACAGCTCCTGCTGGGTGCGCACCGTGCAGCATTCGGCCGGCGCCACCTGGGGCACTATCGTCCTCCCGCGGATCGGCCAGGAAGTCCTCGTGACTTTCATGAACGGCGATCCCGACCAGCCGATCATCGTGGGCCGGACCTTCATGGCCACCCAAATGCCGCCGTACCCGCTGCCCCAGCACAAGACCCGCATGACCATCAAAAGCCAGACCCACAAGGGCACTGGCTTCAACGAAATGCGCTTCGAGGACGAGGCCGGGCAGGAAGAAGTCTTCATCCACGCGCAGAAAGACCAGAACAACATCGTCAACAACGACGAAACCACCAAGGTAGGCCACGACCGCAGCGAGCGTGTGGAAAACGACGAAACCGTCTCCATCGGCCGCAACCGCAAGGAAGACGTCGGCGTCGACGAAACCATCTCCATCGGCAACAACCGCAAGGAAGACGTCGGCAACGACGAAACCATCTCCATCGGCCGTCACCGCAAGGAAGACGTGGGCAAGAACGAAACCGTCTCCATCGGCCGCAACCGTCGCGTCACCGTCGGCGGGCACAAGGTCGAGACCGTCGCCAAGACCAAGATCGAAACCATAGCCCTGGCCAAGGCCCTGTCCGTCGGCGCCGCCTACCAGACCAGCGTGGGCGCGGCCATGAACACCACCGTGGGCCTGAGCCAGAGCGAACAGGTCGGCGTCAACAAGTCGGTCATCGTCGGCAAGACCTACAGCACCACCGTGGGCGACGAATTCCGCGTCACCGTCGGCAAGTCCAGCCTGGTCATGAAATCCGACGGCACCGTGCTCATCAACGGCGTGCAGTTCGACTTCTCCTCCACCGAGCACACGCAGATCTCCAGCAAGGTCGTCGACATCAACTAGCGCTGGGAGCGCCGCCATGGAATTCCACAACCTCACGCCCTTCGGCGCGCTGTGCTACAGCGCGCTCGCTCCGGACGGCCAGGAACACCCCGTCGTCGCCATGAAGGTCGGCTACCGCCTCGAGCCAATTCCAGGCCAGCCCGGCCAGTGCCGCGCCGTGGTCATGGACGAAGACCCGTTGCCGCTGTGCATGGCCGACACCTACTACGGCGAGCCCGGCACCAGTTCCGTGCTCGAAGAAAGCGATCTGGCGCCCTTCAAGCCCCACTGCGACGTCATCGTCGTCGGCCACGCGCATGCGCCTGCCGGGCGGCCCGCGCGCACCTGGGAAGCCGGCCTGCGCATCACCGCCTCCCACAACAGCGAGCGGCGCACGCCGCTCCTGCTGCTGGACAAGACCCTGAGCTTCACCGGCCCGCGCGAGTTTCGCCACGGCCTCATCGGCTGGCGCCTCACCGAACCGGAACCTGCCACCTGTGTGCCGCTGCGCTGGGAGCATGCCTTCGGTGGCGCCAGCCAGATACCCAACCCGCGCCATGCCGAAGACCCCGAGGCGCCGGAGTACCTGCTCAACGAAGTCTGCTTCAGCAACCCTCTGGGCCGCGGCTGGCTGGAGCGCCGCCATGAAAAGCTGCACTACCAGCAGACCGGCGACATGCTGGTGCGCCTGCCGGCGCCGCAGATCGAGCACCTGGGCGAACCCATCGAGCGCCTGCTGCGCCCGCGCCACCCCGCGGGCCCGCTCGACGCCCCGGCCATGGCAAAAGTCGCCGCCGGCTACGGCTACACACCAGCAGGCTTCGGCGCCGTCGGCCGCGCCTGGGCGCCGCGCCTGGCCCTGGCCGGCACCTACGACCAGAACTGGGAAGACAACCACTGGCCCGGCCTGCCGCAAGACTTCGACTTCACCTACTGGAACGGCGCCCCGCCCGACCAGCAGGTCGCCTACCCCGCGCCCGATGCCCGCATCACCCTGTTCAACCTGGTCGACCCGCGGCTGAGCCGTGACGGGCGTTGCGACATCGCGCTGCCCGGCCACCGCCCCTTCGTGCTCATGCGCATGGACATCGGCGTGATGCTGCCGCTGCCCATGCTCACCGACACCCTGCGCATCGACACCGACGCCATGACCCTGTCGATGACCCACCGCATCAGCCTGCCGGCCAGCCTGGACATCCGCGAGCTCGAAGCTCGCTTCGAGACCGATCCGGGCGCCCCCATCATCCGCCGCGCACCGCGCCACGAACAGGAGCACGCCTGACATGGCCGACAACGTAACTGCCCGCAAGCAGGGCAAGTGGACCGTCATCGGCATCGCGCCCGACGTCTGCAAGACCCCCATGGGCAGCAGCATCCCGCCGGTGCCTTATCCGGTCACCGCCGAGCTAGACACCAGCACCGGCGTGGTCCCCAGCGTGCGCTACAACGGCCACCCCGTGGTCGTCTACCAGCGCAGCTACACGCCCAAGACCATCGGCGACGCCGCTGGCAAGGCCAAGGGCATCAAGAGTGGCACCGTGGAAGGCAAATGCCACCCGCTGGAACACAGCAGCACGGTGCGGGCCGGGGGACGCTATCTGGTCCGGCACGACGACCTGTTCTGGATGAATGGGAGTTGACGCCGTGAGCAAGATACCTGTTAGTGCCCGCCCGGCTAAGGGAGGAAGCGGCGCCAGCACCACGCCCAACGGGAACACCCAGGGGCGCGTCAACGGCGAGGCGCCAGCCAGCGGCAAGGCCGCCGAAGACTCCAATCCGCCGGTGGAGGCGAAGACTGGCAAGGAGGTCGATACAGGCGATAAGATGCTGGACGGCCTCCAGACCACGCTCGATGTTGTCGGTCTGGTTCCCGGCGTTGGCGAAATCGCCGACCTGGCCAACGCCGGCATCAGTCTGGCCCGTGGCGACTTTGTAGGCGCAGGCTTGTCCTTGGTCTCGGCCATTCCCTTCGCGGGCTGGCTGGGCACAGCGGGCAAAGTCGGACGACGCGGCGCGAAGGCTGCCGAGGAAGCTTCCGCCAGGGCCACCAAGGAAGCCGCGGAGCGAGCGGCAAAGGAGGCTGCTGAGAAAAAAGCCAGGGACGCGGCCCAGAAAAAAGCCAAGGAAGAAGCCGAGAAAAAGGCCGCGGATGAAGCAGCCAAGAACGCACAGAAAAAGAAGAACTTGGGCGGTAAAGGCAAAGGTCGCAAGAAGCTAAAGTGTGGTGAATACGGCAAATACGGTGAGCTGAAGAAAAAGAACGGCAAGGGAAAGTTCGACCGGGACCACATTCCGTCCAAAGCAGCATTGAAAGCGCGTGCCGAAGCCCTGAAAGGAGAACCACTCACCAAGGCTGAAGCAAAAGCAATCGAAAAGTGGGGAAACTCCATCGCAGTTCCGAGACAAGCGCATATTGACATCAGTCCAACGTATGGACAGTCTCTTGCTAGTGCGGCAAACGACGCGAGAGACCTTGCCGGCTCTGCTCGCAGAGACGTCGAAGCAATGCTCGAAAAAATCGATCAGTACGATGCGGACGGAGGATGCAAAAAGGCATACAAGAAGGCCGCAAAGAGAGTTCTGAAAGACAACAAATGGTTTGACACCAAATTAAACGAAATTATTAAACCCAAATAATGAGGTCAGTGATGGAATACTTTGAATTCTTGGGATACTATTACGGCGAAGAAAAGCTCGACCTTCTGCTGAAAGAGCTTTCCATAGATGAGACCCCCGTGTTGCCTCGCGGAGACAAGGATACCTATTTACTAAACGAGGCTGCCGGAATTGAATTAACCTTTTCGGACTCTGAGTCACGGAATTTTCCGGAACGAGATTATCCGGATGGAGCACTTGTATTGTTTAACGTCCGATACTATGGAAAAGAAATAGATGGGTTCTCTATTTTCCAAGGGACGCTACCATATGGCATAAAATTCGGACAAAAAAAATCCGATCTTATTTCCTTGCTTGGCGATCCAGAATGGAGAAATCCAGATGAGAGCCGCTTACGCTGGGTTCGTGGAAACCACCGAGTTCACGTCACACTCGACAATGGCGGCAAAGCAATAATCGTCTCCGTCGGGCTACCAATTTAGCCAATCGAATAATTTCTTCGAAAATTGAGGCTCTGGATCAATTAAACGGACAATGGAATTTCACGGCATGAATGCGACAGATATCGTATCAATGTTTGGTGTAGCCAGTGATGACGAGCGATTAAATAGCCTATTTCATGCGCTGAACACGCTCCGTCGCCCGCAGCGACCCGACACCTCCAACTCAATGTTCTACGACTGGGTTTTGGTTCGCAAGAAGGGGCTGGAACTAGGATTTGTAGATGAGGAGTTTCAGCTTGCCACCAGTCGCTTTCGCTGGGGACATGGAAAATTGCTTCTCGCACAAGCGTATTTTTACTCTGGCACAGATGAGATTCATCCCTTTTCTGGCCACTTGCCAGCGGGCCTCGACTTCTCAGATAGTCGATCGGAAGTCCGTGAAAAGCTGTCCGACCACGAGGCCACTCGGCATTCCTTCGTCAGTGACACATGGGATCTCGAAGGCTATCGATTGACCGTAGCATATAAGAAAAATAACGAACCAGGCATTGACAAGGTTCTGTGCAGAATGCTGCCCAAGCCTATTATTCAAACGACAAAAGTTATTTACCCAAGCATTGAAAAAATACACCATGCATTCGGCAACACCGTGCATGATACAGAATTTAAAAATCTTTGGTCCGACACCCTGACCAAGAAAGAATATGAGTCCATCGAACTCGACGGCGAACTAGATTTGAATGAATCTTTCGGTGCCTCACTCGGGTTTGTCGAAAGTGGAAGCGGAGCATTATTTCGCTCCATCTCATTTCATCGAAACCGAGATCAAGACTCGGCCGGATGGGGAGGCCCGCTGCCAAAAGGACTTGACTTTGAAGACAGCCCTGCAACCCTCTTTTCCAAGATATCGGAAACGCCGGCACAACAATCGAACACAGAGTTGACGGGGCATGCAGTATGGCATTTTGACGAGTACACCCTTCACGTCTTATTTAGCAATATTGATAATCGCCTAATTAGGGTAAAAATTATTGCCCCCGGTACCTGGAAGTGCATTGAAGATCATGATTAAGAGCAATCCTTGGCAATAGTGAGATTGGGGCATTCCAGATCAATCAACTCATGAAGGGAGTTTTCATGCGAGAAGACGTTCAGCAAGCGATCGAATGCTGGGCCTCACGACCCACCTGGTTCAGCCCTCATCCCAGCGACACCAAGGTGCTCAGGCAGGCGGTTTCCAACCTCAAGAAGCTCACCCCGCGCCCCACGGAAAGCGAGCTGCGGGCCGTCATTTACCATCGCGTGAAGGATCTGCCGGCCCTGCCGGGAACGCCCAAGGATGTGGAGAAGGCCGCAGATGAGTTCGCTGCGAAGATAGCCGCGAAGTTGTAGCCAGCGCCTGCGCCGCGGGCGTTGTTCCCGCCGTGCTGCCGATTTGCCAGTTGGTCATACTGCGTTGCCGTTGCGATCGACTGCCGATACACAAAAGCAGGCCACATTCTCCGAAGAAGCCATGACCAGCTTGGAAAATAACTATGAAGCACCCGCCTCCGTGAAGGAAGCCTTTGTCAGTGAGATCAGCCGGTTGCTGGAGAACCGAAGCGACGAAGAGCTGGCCAAGTTTGTCCATCTGACAATGCAGTTCGTGACCGACTATGCAGCCGGCTACGAGCTCGATGGGGAGCTTTGCCTGGTCCTCGACAACAGTTTGATTCAGGACTTCAAGCATCGCGAAAACAATGCGACGAGCGCTCTGCATGCGCATGCTTACACCGCATTCTGCCGGTTTGTTAGCGGCTGGAGCGACCGCCCCACCCGCTTGGCCATTTCTGCCGTGGCCGTGTACGAACACCTGGGGCGCCGGGCAGCAGTCACCACGGATGGTGCGCAGTCCGCCATGTCGGATTTGCTAGGATTCCTCTCGATCACGCGATTGCCCGTCCATGCCATAGGCTTCAGCACACCCGAAGACTTGGTGAGCGCGCTGAACCTTATAGATAGCGACGCGCGCTTTCTGGCAAGGTTCGTGCAGGAAATCGACACGGCTGACTGGAAGCTCACCCTCCGGCAAGGAACTCGCGTCAAGATTCCGCTCGCCATCGCCTACAAGGCGATTCCCGACGACCTGCCGCTCCAGTACTTCAGCCCCTGGTACGTAAAATTCACCTTCGCGAGCCGAATCGAGCAGCTCATACGGCAACAGTCTGGTAGCGAGCCCGATGCGCCAGTGTTTGCCAGCGGAAACTTATCGGAAGCACTTGCCCAAATGAACGAGCTGAAACGCGGCATACTCAAGGGGCTGGGCGACATCGATCTACTGCAGATATGCGACGTGTCACGGCAGTACAAGCAGCGCTTCGATACGGTCATGCTCGGGCAAACGATGGACAAAACCCTTGCCAAAGTGCTCTTCGAGCGACACACGTTCCACGAGACTCGGCAATGGCAAAGCGATGCCCCCGATGCTGACAAACAGCAGCGCGAGTCGGTGAACTTCTTTTGTTCGAATCCATTCGCCGAGTATGAAGCCCGTGGCAGGCACATTCGAACAAGGGCTCTCGATTTCATCGATGTGCTCTCGCAGGCTTGTGTCGAAGCTCAGCACGCGCGGTAGCCTCGTTGAAACAGCTCTGCCGTTGCCACGAGCGATGGCGGGCCACAAATGGCCCGGCAGGTCAGATATGACCCGCCGCTTTCTCTTTTCATTTCAAATAGTTGCCTCGCCGCGAGCCATTTTTGGCTCGCGGGTCAGGGGGAATGGGTCTGCATGAAGCTCTCGATGGTCAATTCCGCATCATCAAAGACCATTCAACGCATTGATATTGAAGCGTTTTATTGAAATTTCACGCGCCTGGCACAGTGATTGCAGTTAAGGCTCCAGCCATCACCGATGGCACCTCGGGCCATAGGGGCCCGCCATAACATGGAGTACAGCAATGCCAACACCCGCCTACATCAGCATCCAGGGCAAGACCCAAGGCAACATCACCCAGGGCGCCTTCACCGCCGATTCGGTCGGCAACGTCTACCAGGAAGGCCATGAAGACCAGATCCTGGTCCAGGAGATCGAGCACCTGATCGCCACGCCGACCGACCCGCAAAGCGGCCAGCCGTCCGGCCAGCGCGTGCACAAGCCGTTCACCTTCACCGCGCCGCTGAACAAGGCCACGCCGCTGCTGTACCAGGCACTGGCGGCCGGCGAGACGCTGCCGGAAGTGGAAGTGAAGTGGTATCGCACCTCCACCGAGGGCAAGCAGGAGCACTTCTTCACCACCAAGCTGGAAGACGCCACCATCGTCACGATCAATACCGTGCTGCCGCACGCGCAGGATCCCAGCAAGGCGGAGTACACGCAACTGGTGAAGGTTGCCATGGCCTACCGCAAGATCACCTGGACCCACGCCGTGGCCGGCACTGAAGCCTCGGACGACTGGCGCAAGCCGCAGGAAGCGTAAAACGCGACACGGACCCGGCCAGCACCTGTGTTCCGTACGCCGGCCGGGTCCACGCACATGCCGCCGGTCAACATGAATGCAAGTCGTCGACCTCTGCCTATCAGACTGCCTCGATCGAGGCAGTCTGCAACCCAAGGAGTCGTTCAATGGGATTCGACATTTCCTACCATCCGATGCGCGAGGAAGAAATCCAGGTATGCTTTCTCGACTTGCGACAGGATCGCGCCGCGCGCTCCGCGATCTTCGATCGCTTCCAACTCGATGCGCAGGATCGCCACACTGTCGGCCAACTGCTCGATATCGAATTCGAAAATTCGAGCTTCAACGACAACCTGGGCTTCTGCCTCGCGGCCGTCGCCGGCTACTATCGAAAATACTGGTATCTGCGTGGGAGCGCCTGCAGCTTCGTCATCAATCGATTCCCGGAGTTTGTGCGCTATACGAGAAGCTGGAACGAATTGATCCCACCTGGTCAGCTCGGCGAATGGGAAAACACCCTCGGCGCCAACTACCGGGTTGGCTGCTATCTCAGTGAAGCCGGTGTGGTCGCCCTGCTATCGGATCTCGACCGCTGCCCAAACGTCGCATCGATCATGGCCAGCGCCTTCTCCCATGGCAGGCTCGCCGTCTTCCGCAAGGCACTGGCCTATGCCGCCGAACATCGCACCGGGCTGATCGAAGCCAGCGAGATCGTCGAACCCCATCCTCTCGATCTCGGCGCCAGCGGTTTCGCCACGAAAGCCGACCACTGCGAGATGGAAGGCATCGCGCTCTACATGGCCGACGCTATCGATCAAATCAGCACGGCGACCACCACCGCCACGCGCAACAAACCCTGCAGATTACTGCACTGAAACATTCGCGCCGCAAGCGCGCAGCGACACCAGCCCCCTTTCATTTCAAGGAATCGTCGATGACAACTGCAACCTACAAAGAACTGCTTGCTCAGCGCGCGCAACTCGAAGAACAAATCGAGGCAAAGCGGCAAGAGGAAATCTCCGCCGTCGTCACCCAAATCCGCGAACTGATGGCCGAATACGAGCTGACCATCGATGATATTGACCCGCCGCGCGGCCGTGGCGGCATGCGTACACGCAAGCAACCCCCACCGAAATACCGCGACCCAAGAACCGGCGCAACCTGGTCCGGGCGTGGACGCGCTCCAAGCTGGCTGGGCAAGAATCCAATGCGATTTCTCATCGATGTCGAGGCTTCATAAGCTCGATTGATGATCCTCGGTTTGCGCGGAGTAAAGCACCGCACATGGGATGCTCCACTGGACGCCAAGTGCCAAGAGCCTGATTGGTGCGACCGCAACCGACGACGCCGGAACGCTCGCTCTTCAATATCTCGGCCCTGGCAACGTGGCGTGTAGTCGCGCTCGACTGCACCGCCAATCATTCTTCTATCGGCCCCGCCATCAAGATCGCGCCGGGCATCATTGTTGATCATTTCACATGCCACAGATCCTCGATTCAGCCATCAAGGCAGCTGCCAAGCGAATCGATCATTACATCGAGATTCACCAAGCGCATCCCGAAATTTCCTTTAGCGTCCATGTCAAAGCGAAACGCAAGGAGTTGGCCTCCCGTGCCAGCGCGTTCCGGCTGATATACCTTGATACGAATGCGTGGAGATGCTTAGCTGACTGCCTCCTTGGGAGAGAAGAAAAAGTCACGCCCGAGATGAAGCTCTTTGCGGCCAGCCTTGAACAAGCAGCGAATACAGGAAAGTTTGCTTTCCCCATCGGCTTGCCCACCTTTTTCGAGTTGGACTCGATGGTTGATCCTGCTACCCGCGATACGGTGACACGGCTGGTTGACGAGCTTTCCCAAGGGCTCTGCATTGCCCCATCTCCCGAGCGCATCGGCTCTGAGTTACGCAAGCTTCGGCTAACCGACTTGCAGACCAGCGAAGGTTTGGAAGACTTCCTGTGCAGCCCCGTCGAGCTGCTTGGGATACCGGCAGTTTCGCTCCACGAGTTGTTGAAAGCGAAGTTGGACGAAGACACCTTCAACAAGGCGTTTTTTGATGCACTCGCGGAGCTGCCCTTTTCCATTCAACTGAAAGTCGCTGGCTCATCACCGCATGGGAAATGGAACAACTCTCACGGTATCGCCGATCTCAATACCGGAAAGATTGAACATCAGGAAGAAATCGCAAACCTCAACACGGGCATCTTCGTCGAGCTAAAGGGTTGCATCGCGGCATGGTTCGCGGAAGAAGGAGTAGTCACCACCCCGCAGGAAATCGCCCTTTACGCCCTCACCGCTCTGTACCATTGGCATCAGATGCCATCGTCACGCGCGCTGCCAACATTGCGCGTGTTGAGTTCGTTGTACGGATTGATGCGGCTCGATTCCAAGCGCCGTTATCAGAAGGGAGATCCGAACGACTTCATGGTGGCCGCCTCAGCCTTGCCTGTGGCTCAAGCCCTGTTTACTGCTGACAGAAAGCTAGTGTACCTTCTGTCCGACGCGAGAATCGGTTTCAGGAATTTTTCCGATTGCACGGTTGTCAATGGCTTCGCCGAAATGGCCAAGTATCTCGACGAGCAGCGGTGACTCAAGGAAAGAGGCCGAAGCCCCCTTCTTGCCAATGCTTTCCAGAAAAACGTTGCCCGCGAAGAAAACCGTGCATAGTCGCGGTATCTGATGGCCTCGACGGCATTGCGAGCGCCTCGATGCCCCAATCAGCCGGTGCCAAGCTTTTTGCGGAGCGCCACCGCCCGCTTCTGCACCCCGACCTTCGGATTCAGAGACAAGGCTTGATCGAAGGCCTCAAGCGCCTCAGGCAATTGGCCAAGCAGTTCATAGGCTTCGCCGCGCACGCGATGTGCGGTTGAAGCCCAATCGGGCGTGTCTTTTGCACCTTCTGCGAGCGCGGCGTCGGCCGTACTCAATGCTCTCCTGGCATTGTCCGGCGTCGCGTCGGTCTTGAGCAGGTCACGGGCCGACATGATCTTCGTGGCGTAGTCTCCCTTATCGAGCCGTGCTGCTTGAAACGCTTGAGCATCCTGGAACTCGCCGGACGCGGAATAGCTGAAGCGGCCGAGCCTCTTGTGTTCAACGCCGACTGCCTTGAGGCGCCCTTCAGCATCCACATCGAACGAATACTTGTCGGCCCATCCAGTGGCCGGCGGCACGGAGAACACCGCGGCGCCTCTATCAAGGTCGAGGACTTCCAGCAGATTCCCGTCGTCATTAGGGGCATTGGCGGTTTGGACAGCCGCGTATCTCCCACACCTTGAAAGTCCGACGTTGAAGACGTTGGCGCGGTAATGTCGCCGGTATCTTTCATGCCCATCCAAATCCAAAGCGACAACGTCGCCTTGCAGCGCCGATCCGAAGCCCGAATCGAGAACGATGTAGGTACCCGCATCCGAAACTGCGGCATCCGTCGGGCGGGCAAAGCACCTCAGCTCGTGCACGACTTTGTCCATCTGATGATCGACCAGAACCACCCATCCGTTGCCGCTCTCTCTGTACCCACCTCTACTGACCCCATCGGAATCATTGCAGCCGACGATCCAACGCTTGCCCGGAGATCGATGTGCCTGGCCAAAAAAGTCCGGCTTCGTCAACGAGAGCCAGTCGTCCCGCACAACTGCGTTACGTGCCGTGCGACCACCCTCAGGTTGCATGGGCGAGCTCACTGGGGGTATCTCCGCAGGAACCGGCTTCTTCGACCCGCCAAGTAGTTCCATCACCTTGGAAATGAAGCCCATCGCACGCCCCTCTGATTGTTATTGATGCTCGGCAGCACACAGACCATTCCATGTACAGCCAGATCGACGACTAGATCGCGTCACCAACGGATCACCAAGCGCCGGACACCGTGCAGTTTTGCAGTTTGATCCGAATGACTTCCCCCAGGTCGTTCTGCATTTGCAACTCGGGAAGAATCGATTTCGGTGGCTTTCGATACCAGTGCAGGCAAACGTTGACGAGATCCCCACCGGCAGGCTTCTTGAAGAACGACTCCAGCAGATCAGCCGTCAATTCCGGATTGGGCACGAAGTAGTAGTCGCCTTCGCAGTCCAAGTGCTCATGGCTTTGAGCCATATCGGCCCATCGCTTCTGGAAGATGCGCCGCTGGGCAATGAAGGGGTGACCCTCTGCCTTACAGGTCTCCGGGAAAACCGGTGTCATGAAATCAATTGCGTAGCCGTCACAGAGCACCCATGCATGAAACGATGTATCCGTACTTTGAACCAGACCATTTGTCAAAGACGCGAAGGACATCGCATTGCGCCGTTCTTCATCGACAAGCAAGAACGCGGCACCGGCGACTGGTATGGCATCCTTCTTGTAGAACTCCCGAAGAATGCGAGCACCAGCGACACTGAAGAACATGCACGCATGCGCTGTATGCGCATCGACACTGTCGAGTACGGACTTGATGACACTGTGAATGCGCAAGTAGTCAAGCAAGGGAATGAGAGGCTTCGATTTCATGTGGTCTATGTTTAGGTCGCGTGAGCCGATGAGGCCGACGGCTGCACTGCCAGCCGCATACCCATATCGCCTTAAGGATGGCGGACAAGCTGCTGAGCGCCGGATTTCCCTTCGGCGACAGCGTGCGATAGAGCTGTGGCGGATTCAGGCACGCCTGTCCGGCCACGGCCTGCACCGCACCAAACGCCTACGCCATCTGGTGCAACACGATCAGCAACTCAGCTTGGTCACCATCGGCAAGGTTGCCATTCTTGGTAGAAATCCTGACGCTCGCCCGGCGTCAAGTAGTCCCCGATTCGATAGAAATTCATCTTCGTTTATAAACGAACAATGATCAAGCTACCGACTCGGGCGTTGCCAAGGCCCGCGTCCTAATAGGTGGCGCTACCGATGGTTTCCTGGCGCCGCGCGGCTACCCCCGCGGATGTTTTCGGGCCGGTCTCGCTCGACAGCGGTGTCGTACAGCACGTCAATCAGTGCCTCGATCAAGTATCGGTCACTCGTGCGTAGCGCAGCGATCTTCGCCGCCAGCGTCATCATTTCAGATGTCGGCGGATAGCTGGCATCGCGAGGTAACGGCTTCGGCACAGATAGCGCTGACGAACTCGGCGGCGGCCCGTAATGCAGCCAATGCAGATCGACACGGAGCCATGCTGCCAGTACACGTAATTTGTCCGACGTCGGGATCGCTCGCCCCGATAGCCACTTGTGCGCGGTTTGTGGCGAGATCGGGCTGCCCGTGGAAAAGCGCAGATTGAACTGCAATGCAAGAGCTGTTGCACCAATTGGTGTCGGCGAACTGCGCCGGAGGGCAAACTTCAAGCGCGCGGAAAAGGCCCCTTTCTCTTCGATTGTTGGCATCTGTCAGATACAGGTGGTTGACCAGAATGCCTGTTCTAATCGTAATCCGAAGACGACACGAGTCGTTCACGTGCGATATCGGGGCGATGTACGTTCACGCGAGCCGACATCGCCACGCAGATTGCGCGGGCTAGCCGATCCATCCCAATCGGCGACGAGTTCAAGCCGAACCAACCTCAAGCCCCAATGGCTGGCTCAAACAAGCGGGGTAGCGATCGGTAAGCAAGACGACGTTGGGCAGACGGCGCGCCCACGCGTCAAGGCACCTATCGAAAAGGTGCCTCATGGAGAGCAGAGATTCCAAACGTTGTAATCTCGCCACACACCTTTAACTTACGCTCAGTTCCACCAAAACGCATTTCGTTCCACCTACTTCCACTCGCTCAAACTGGTACATCAAACGGTACATTACACAGTGTAAAATACAAAAATATCAATATTATCAATTAGTTAATGAAATATTTCTAAGCCTCTCCTGGGCACCATCTGTTTTTAAAAGGTCGGCTTTATGCCGGCCTTTTTTCATTTCCAGCCCAGGAAGCAAAGCGCCTGTCTTCGCGCCCTTATGTCGGCCGCTCCGATCGATAGCAGAATTTATCGGTTATCAAACACCCTCCCCGTTGTTACGTTAGCCGCCTCGCTTTCAACGCATCCAACGAGGAGCCCCCATCATGACGTCGATGAACCGCCGCGCATTCGCACGCGCGATGCTGGCCGCGGGCCTCGCTGCCGCCGGTGTCGGCGCGCACGCCGAGAACGCGCCGGCCACGCTGCGCATCGGTTACCAGAAATCGTCGACGCTGATCACGCTGCTCAAGACGCGCGGCACGCTCGAGCAGGCGCTGACGCCGCTCGGCCTGCGCGTGTCATGGCACGAATTCGCGAGCGGATTGCCGCTGACCGAAGCGCTGAACGTCGGCGCCGTCGACGTCAGTGCCGATGTGGCCGATACGGTCCCCGTCTTCGCGCAGGCCGCGCATGCGCGTTTCGTGTACGTCGCGCAGGAGGCGCCCTCGCCGAAGGCGCAGGCGATCGTCGTCAAGCAGGACAGCGCGCTGCGCACGCTCGCCGATCTCAAGGGCCGGCGTATCGCGGTCACCAAGGCGGCCGGCAGCCACTACCTGCTGCTTGCCGCGCTCGCACGCGCGAAGCTCGCGCCCGCCGATGTGGCGATCCATTACCTGACGCCCGCGGACGGCCGCGCCGCATTCGAGCGCGGCAGCGTGGACGCATGGATCACGTGGGACCCCTATGTCGCGTCGGTCGACCGGAATCCCGACGTGCGGATCCTGGCCGACGGCAGCGGACTCGCGTCGTACCAGCGCTATTACCTCGCATCGAGCAGCTTTGCGGCCGCGCGCCCCGACGTCGTCCAGATTCTGTTCGACCAGTTGTCGCTGGCCGGCGCGTGGCTGCGCGACCGTCCGCAGGAGGCCGCGAACACGCTCGCGCCGATCTGGGGGCTCGATGCCGCGACGATCGCGCGGGCGAATGCGCGACGCAGCTACCTCGTTCGCACGGTGACGCCGCAAAACTTCGGCGAACAGCAGAAGATCGCCGATACGTTCCTGGCGGCCGGACTGCTGCCCGCCCGCATCGATACGACCCAGGCACGGCGCTGGAACTTCACGGCGAAGCGCGCGGAACCGGTCGGCGCGTAACGATCTCGCCGCACCATATTTTTATCGTCCCGAATGAAATTGTATTGACAGGCTTCGTCAGCACGCTATAATGGCGGTCTTTCGCATCGCAGCAAGCGAAACGTGCCCAGGTGGCGGAATTGGTAGACGCACTAGGTTCAGGTCCTAGCGGTGGCAACATCGTGGAGGTTCGAGTCCTCTCCTGGGCACCATCTGTTTTCAAAAAAGGTCGGCTTCTGCCGGCCTTTTTTCATTTCCAGCCCAGGAAGCAAAGCGCCTGCGCAAGCAGGCGGGTTCGCTTCCCGCCAACGCGTGGTGCTATAGCCCCGACGCCCCCCGCCGCTCCCGCCACGTCCCGACAAACACCCCGGCCAGCACCACCCCGATCGCCACGAACGGCGCGGCTGGATGCAGTTCGTAGAGCCCATTGCCGACGAGCGGCGCCACCACCATGCTGAGCCCCTGCGCAACCGACATCGCGCCCGCGCACGCGCCCTGCTCGTGCGACTCGACCCGCGTGCTCGCGAGCGCCGCGGCTGCCGGGAACGCCGCGCCCATTCCGCACGCCGCGACCAGATAGCTCGCGCACATCAGCAACGGCTGCGCCGGCTCGACCGCCAGCACCGACACGAAGCCGACGCCGCCGACGAGCGCGCCCCATCGCAGCCACTGCCGCGGCGCGACCCGCCGCAGCCGCCCGACGAGCGCCTGCATCGCGATCAGGCCGACGCCCGCGCTACCGAGCGCGTAGCCGACCACCGCCGACGCGTCGCGCGCGCCGACCTGCAGCCGGTCGATCACGTAGAAGCCGAGCGCGCTGTTCGCGATCATCACGACGCTGTACAGCGCAAACGCGCTCCACCACGGCAGGCGCAGGCGCGGATCGGTCGGCTTCAGCCGCGCCTGCGCGTGCCCCGCGAGCCGCGGCCCGTCGTCGCGCAGGCGGCGCAACCCCGGCAGACCGACGAGCGGCAACAGCGCGAACACCACGAGCGCGAGCGTCATGTCGTAACCGGCGAGCCAGCCGGCAACTGGCGGCGCGATCACCATCCCGACCGCCCCCGCGGCGCCGAAGCGTGCGAGCGCCGCCGCGCGCCCGGTGGTCGCGGTCCGGTCCGCGAGCCACGCAGTCGCCGCAACCGGCAGGCCCGCATAGCAGCCGCCCATCGCCGCGCGCGTCGCCAGCAGCGCGACGAAGCTCGCCCAGACCGGCGGCAAAACCGCCCCGTCGCGCAGCGCCCAGCCGACATAGCCGGCCAGCAACAGAAAGCCGGCGACGAAGCCGACGATCGACGCGCGCATCGCCGGCAGCCGGCCACGCGCGTCCGCCACCCGCCCCCAGCGCGGCGCGGCGGCGATCCAGATGAGCCCGACGCTCGCGATGACCGCGCCGATATGCAGGGGTTCGAGGTTCATCCGGCGCGCCAGCGGGCCGGCGATCGCGACGAAGGCGTAGGTGCCGGCCACCATCGCGAGATTCGCGAGCAATAGCGGGAGGTAGCGGGAGCCGGCGTCGGCCGGAGCTTGCAGGGGTTCGGCGGAAGTCGTCGACATGTCCATTCCGTTGTGGGTTGAAGAAGAACGCGTGCGCAGCACGCAAAGACGCCGATGCCGCCGTCAGCCGGCACGGCCGCCTCGCGCGAACCAGCGGCGACGCGCGCGCAGCAGCGCGTCCCCGGTCGCGACAGTCGCCGGCAGATCGCGGCGCGGTGCGTCCGGCGTCGGCAGCCGCATGCCGACGCACGGTCGTTCGTCGCCGTACGGTTCGGCCACGGTGCCGGCTTCGGCGGGGACATGTTTCATCGCTGAAGCGCTCTCGAAGGGAAGTCGCACACCGTCAGACGCCGAGCGTCGCGCCACCGTCGACGCACAGGCTGTGCAGCGCGACGTGACGCGACGCGTCGGACAGCAGGAACAGCACCGTTTCGGCGACGTCGTCCGGCGCGGCGATGCGACCGAGCGGAATGCCCGTGCGATACGTGTCGAGCGAACCGGCGATCACCCCCGCCGGGCCGGCCGGGCCGTCCCAGAGCTGGCGCTGCATCGGCGTGTCGGTCGAGCCCGGCGCGACGATGTTGCAGCGGATGCCGTGACCGGCCAGCTCGAGCCCGAGGCAGCGGGTGAACTGGTGCGCGGCGGCCTTCGACGCCGCATACGCGGCCATCTGCATGCGCGGCACCAGCGCCGCATTCGAGCCAACCGTCACGATGCTGCCGGCGCGGCGCGCGACCATCCGCTGCGCGACCGCGCGCGACAGGTGAAATACCCCGTGCGTATTCACCGCGAAACAGTGCGCCCAGTCGGCGTCGCTCAGCGACGTCGTCGCCGCCAGCCGCAATACGCCCGCTACGTTCGCGAGCATCCCGATCGGGCCGATCGTCGCTTCGACGCGTGCGACCGCGTCGTTGACGGCAGCCGCATCCGCGACATCGACCGTGAACGGATGAATCCGCGCGCCGCGCGTCACGCTGTCGGCCGCGCGGCGCGCCAGCGCGTCGCCGTCGACGTCGAACGCGGCGACCTCGATTCCGCGCGCGGCCAGCGCGCGCGCGACGGCCGCGCCGATACCCTGGGCCGCGCCGCTCACGACGGCGACCGCACCCGGAAAAATCATGCCTGCCTGTGCATTCATCGATTCGATTCCTCATAAAGCGCCGGCGACGGTGGTCGCGGCAAGCCGTTCCGCCAGCGCGGCGCCGATCGCCGCCATCGGTTCGGGATCGGACATCCCGTCGTGCGAACAGTCGAGCGCGACGCAATTCAGTGCGCCGGTCGCCAGATGGGCTTGCCAGCTGTCGGGCGTCGGCAGGCCCGGCCGCTTGCGCGCCGCGTTGAACAGCAGCAGCGCGCCGTCGTAGCGCGGCGTGCTTGCCGCGCGGAACAGACGCATCTGCCGCAGCGTCGCGTCGGCGAACGCATCGAGCCCCGCCGGGCCGAGCGCCGCGAACGGGCTGTTCGCCCGCAGGAGCCGCTGGCGCAGCGCGTCGTCCGACAGATCGGCCGTATCGAAGTCGCCATTCACCGTGAGCAGGATGCGCAGCGCGTCGCCCGGCGCCGGCTGCGGCTGCGCCGCCCATGCGGACGCCGGGTAGCTGTCCATCAGCGCGAGCAGGCCGACCGTCTGACCGTCACGCGCGAGCGTCGCGGCAACCGCATGCGCGAGCGCGCCCCCGAGCGACCAGCCGAGCAGGTGGTACGGCCCGCGCGGCTGCAGCGCGCGCACGCGCTCCACATAGGTGGCGACGAGCGCGTCGAAATCCGCGGCGCGCCGGGTGTCGTCGACCGACAACTGCAGGCCGTCGAGCGCGACCTCCGGCAACTGCGCGGCGAGCCGCAGATAGCTCCACGCGAGGCCGTCGGCCGGATGGATGCAGATGAGCCGCGCGCCGCCGTCGCGCCCCGCCTGGATCGCCAGATGCGGCGCGAACGCGTCGTGTGCGGCGCGCGGCCGGTACGCAAGCGGCGTTTGCAGCGCGGCGGCCAGCGCGTCGACCGTCGCATGCCGGAACAGCATCGACACCGGCACGTCGCGGCCCAGTTCGGCCGCGAGCCGTGCGCTCGCCTGGATCGCCTGCAGCGACTTCCCGCCGACGTCGAAGAAATTGGACGCCGGCGTGAGCGCGACCTCGCCCAGCACGTCGCGCCAGATACGCATCACGCGGCGCGCCAGTTCGCCGGTCTGCTGCGCATCGCCCGGCTCCGCGTCCCGCTGCGCGGCGAGCCGCACGAGCGCGTTGCGGTCGGTCTTGCCGTTCGCGTTGCGCGGCAGGCCGTCGAGCACGCGCCATACGCCGGGGATCGCTGCGGCCGGCAGCGCATCGGCCAGCCGCGCGCGCAGCGCGGCGACGTCGTCGGTCCCGGCGACGAACGCCGCCAGCGTCGTCGCGCCCGCGTCGCTGCGCACAGCGACGACCGCCGCCTCCCGCACGTCCGGCGCGCGCAGCAGCCAGTCCTCGATTTCGCGCGGATCGATGCGCACGCCGCTGATCTTCACCTGATGGTCGATGCGGCCGTCGAAACGGAGCCGGCCGTCGCGCAGCGTCGCGAGATCGCCGGTCCGGTACGCGCGCATGCCGCTGCCGGGCAGCGTCACGAAACGCTCCGCCGTCAGCGCCGGATTGTCGAGGTACGCGAGCGCGAGCGCATCGCCGCTCAGCACGAGTTCGCCCGTCGAGCCTGCCGCGACCGGATACCCGCGGGCGTCGACGATCCGCGCGTCGACGCCCGCGCGCGGCGTGCCGATCGGCACCGGCTCGCCGTCCTGCCAGACCGCGCCCGGGCCGCCGACGCACGCGGCGGTCGCGATGATCGTCGCCTCGGTCGGCCCGTAGGTGTTCAGCAGCGTCTGGTTCGGCAATCGCGCGCGCCAGCGCCGGAGCCGCTCGGGCAGCGCGGCCTCGCCGCCGATGATGGTCAGGCGCACGCGACGAAGCTGCTCCGCGTGATGCGCGTCGAGCGCATGCGCGAGCACGTGCCAGTATGCGGTGGGCAGATCGAGCACCGTGATGCCGCGCCGCTCGACCTCGGCCGCGAACGTGCCGACCGAGTCGAGCATCGCGTCGTCGCGCAGCACGAGCGTCGCGCCGTTGCACAGCGTCACGAAAATCTCCTCGAAGCTCGCATCGAAGTGCAGCGGCGCGAACTGCAGCACCTTGTCGTCGGGCCCGACGCGATAGCACGCGCGCGTGCTCGCGACGAACTGCGCAAGGGCGCCGCGCCCGATCAGCACGCCGTTCGGACGGCCGGTCGAGCCGGACGTGTAGAGCAGGTACGCGGGCTGGTCGGCATCGGCGTATGGCGCCACGTCGACGCCGTGCGCGCCGGGCATGCGACGCGCATCGAGATCCAGCGTCGGCAGGCCCCCTGCGCACACGCGATACGCGCCGCGCGTGATCACGAGCGCGGGCGCGGCGTCGGCGAGCATCGCCGCGATCCGCTGCGGCGGACCGTCCGGATCGATCGGCACGAGCACCGCGCCGGCCTGCAGCACCGCGAGCATTGCCGCGATCACGTCCGGCGCGCGCGGCGCGGCGAGCGCCACCCGGCAGCCGCGTGTCACGCCGCGCCCGGCGAGCGCCGTCGCGAGCGCATCCACGTCGGCCAGCAGCGTACGGTAGTCGATGCGCTGCGCGCCTGCCTCGATCGCGGTGCGCGTCGGCGCTTCCCGCGCGATGCGGGCGACGAGGGCGAGCACGTCGCGGTACGGCCCGGCGAGCGGTGCGCCGCGCAGGATCGACGGCGGCGGCAGGTCGCCGAGCAGCGGCACCAGCTGTGCGTCCGGTGCGTGCCCGGCAAACGCGTCCAGCCAGCCCGCGAGGCTGCGCGCATACGCGGCGAGCCGTGCCGCATCGTATGCGTTCGGATTGCCCTCGAGCGTGATGTGCCACGCGCCGCCGCGCACCGCGACCGTCACATTCAAATCCTTCACGGGGCCGCCGCTGACCGCGCGCGTGTCGCTCGCGAGCCCGTCGAACGCGACCTGCCGCTCGAACGGCATCACGTTCACGGCCTGGTTGAACAGGAACGCATTGCGCTCCAGCAGGCCGAGATCGCCGCGAATCCAGCCGTACCGGTAGTAGAGGTGCGGACGAATCGCGCGCAGCCGCCCGGCAGTCTCGGCCGCGAGTTCGCGCGGCGAGCGCCCGGCGTCGACGTGCACACGCAACGGCACGATGTTCATCGCCATGCACGGCACGCCGAGCGCCGGCGTGCCGAGACGGTTCATCACCGGCAGGCCCAGCGTCAGATCGCGCTGGCCGCCCAGCTTCGCGAGCCAGATGCCGATTGCGCCCAGCAGCCACGCGTTCCAGTCGACGTCGAGCCGCTCGGCGGCTTCGCGCAGCGTCTGCACGCGCGCGCCGTCGAGCACGAGTGTCTCGCGCAGTGTATCCGCGCCGACCGCCTGCTGCGGCGCGAGGACGAGCGGCGCCGGCACGTCGCGCAAGTGCGCGCGCCAGAACGCGGAATCGGCGTCGAAGCCGCCGGTCGCGCGATAGCGCGCCTCCGCGTCGATCACGCGATCGATCCGCCAGTCCGGCAGCACGGGCGGCGCCACGCCCGCGACACGCGCGTTGTAGCGGGCGGCGACGGCCTGCTGGAGCAGGCTGTAGCCGAATCCGTCGAGCGCGATGTGGTGAACCTGCAGATACCACCAGTGCCGCGTCGGCGACAGCCGCAACAGCGCCGTGCGGTAAAGCGGATCGGACGTCACGTCGCAGCGGATCGACAGCGACGCGCGCATCCACGCGCGCGCGGCCTGCGCGGGATCGGGCTGCGCCGAGAAATCGACGAGCGGCAGACGCGCGCACGGCGGCAGGCGGCGCTGCCAGAGCGCATCGTCGGTCCATGCGAAGCGCATGTGCAGCGCGTCCGCATGATCGAGCACCGTCTCGACGCTGCCGGTCAGCGCGGCGACGTCGAGCGGGCCGTCGAGCTCGATCGACTCGGCGGTCAAGTAGCCCGGATCGTCCGGATCGACCTGCTGCGCGACCCAGATTCCGTATTGCGCGGACGTTGCGCGCATCGGTCGGTCTTCGAGTTGCATGAAGGGATCTGTCACGAGAAATCGTTGATCGGGAAACGCGCGTCGCGCGTCACGCGCGGCGCCATGCGACGACGAGCTGCGGATTGCGCGACATCAGCGCGAGGTGCTCGTCCATCACGTACTGGAGCTGTTCGAGCTTGTCCGCGGCGTCGGCCTCGCAACGCAGGCTCAGCACGTCGTCGGCGCGCACCATCCGGCACACGCCGTACGGGAAATCGACCGTCGCGCGATGGGCGTCGAACACGACCGGCACCTTGATCGCGTAATGCTTGCAGAGCTTGAACAGCACACGGTCGGCCTTCGGCAATGAAAGTTGCGCGATGCTGACGAACGGCGCCGGCCGCGCGTCCGGAATCGAGTGCGCCGTCATGCGCTCACCTGCGCCGTGCGTTGCAGCAGCCGCGCCCACGCGCCGAGCGTCGGCGCTTCGGCAAGCTGCACGAAGGTCACATCGTGTCCGGCGGATCGCCAGGTTTCCACGAGCATCATCAGGCGCACCGAATCGAGCCCGCTGTCGAGCAGGTTGTCGTCCGCGCGCAGGTCGGCGGCCGGCACCCGCAGGATGTGCGCGACCTGCGCGGCGATTTCCGCGAGCGTCGGCGACGCGGCGTCGCCGATCAGCTCGGCGGTGGTCGCGACCTTGCCGCACCGCCCCGCCACGTAGTCGAGCGCCATCCGATGCTCGCGCTCGGAGAAGTCCGCGAGCGCATCGGCGACGAAGAACGGCCGGACATCCCGCATGAACGCATCGCACGCGGTCATCATGCAGCCGATGTGCGCGTAGATCCCGCAGATCACGAGTTGGTCGCGTCCGTGCTCGTTCAACAGGTTGTCGAGGTCCGAGCGCTGAAATGCGCTGTAGCGCCACTTGTCGAGCACCGTGTCGCCCGGCGCAGGCGCGAGCGCGTCGCAGATCGCCTCGCGCGACGGATGCGCGGTGAGCCCGGGCCCCCACATGTCGGTCAGCAGCGCGCGCTGCTCGGGCGTCTGCGCCGCCGATTGCGCGGTGTAGCAGACCGGCATCCCGCTCGCGTGCGCGAAATCGATCAGGCGCCGCACGTTCGCCAGCAGCGCCGGGACGGGCGCCGCGTCGCGATCGTAGAAATCGAGAAAGTAGTCCTGCATGTCGTGCACGAGCAACGCGGCGCGTGTCGGCGCGAAGCCCCAGGTCACGCGGTTCGCCGGCAATTCGGCCGGAATCGGGTAGGAAGGAATCTTCGGAATGGCCATGATGGTGTGCTGTTGAATGTTTCGATGCGCGGGCGATGCGTGCCGCCCGCGTGTTGGTGGTCGGGTCATGCTGCTGCGGTCAACTGCGCCGCGATGCGCTCGCGCAGCGCGCGCTTGTCGATCTTGCCGACTGGCGTCTTCGGGAATCCGTCGACGAATTCGATCCGGTCCGGCACCTTGAACGCGGCGACGCCCTGCTCGCGCACGAACCGGATCAGCTCCGCCGCGCCCGGCGCCGGCGTGCCGCGAATCACGTACGCGCAACTGCGCTCGCCGAGATACGGATCGGGCATCGGCACGAGCGCCGCGTCGACCACGCCCGGATGCGCGAGCAGCAGATGCTCGATCTCCTCGGCGGGAATCTTCTCGCCGCCACGGTTGATCTGGTCCTTCGCGCGCCCTTCGACGATCAGATGGCCGGTGGCCGTGACACGCACGCGATCGCCGGTGCGATAGAAACCGTCCGACGTAAATGCGCGCGCGTTGTGCGCATCCGCCTCGTAGTAGCCGCGGATCGTGTACGGGCCGCGTGTCAGCAAGTGGCCGACCTCGCCCGGCGCGACTGGGCGGTCGTCGTCGTCGACGACGCGGATCTCGTCGTCCGGCGAGATCGGCCGCCCCTGCGTGCCGATCACGAGGTCGCGCGGATCGTCGAGCCGCGTGTAGTTGACGAGCCCTTCGGCCATTCCGAACACCTGCTGGAGCTGCGCGCCGAAGCCGTCCGCCGCGCGCGCAGCCAGCGCCGGGTCGAAGCGCGCGCCGCCGACCTGCACGAGTTCGACGCTCGCGAGCGCCGCCTGACGCCGCGCCACGGCCGCCAGCCACACCGGCACGAGCGGCGGCACGAGCGCGACCACCGTCACGCGCTCGCGCTCGATCAGCGGAAACGCGACGTCCGGGCTCGCGCCGTCGCACAGCACGACCGTGCCGCCAGCGTGCAGCACGCCGAACGAGCCCGGCGAACTGAGCGCGTAGTTGTGCGCGGCCGGCAGCGCGGCGAGATACGCGCTGCGCTCGCTCAGCCCGCAGATGCGCGCGCTTTCGCGCACGCTGTACAGGTAGTCGTCGTGCGTGCGCGGGATCAGCTTCGGCGTGCCGGTGCTGCCGCCCGACAGTTGCAGGAACGCGACCTCGCCCGCGCACGGCCCCGGCGGGAGCGCGACGTCCGACGGCGCGTCGGCCAGCGCGAGGTTCGCGTTGCCCGGCGCCGTAAACAGCAGGTGCCGCAGCGTCGGCGCGTCGGCCTGCACGTCGCGCGCGAGCGCCCGGTAATCGAAACCGTCGTGCCGCTCGGCCGCGACGTAGGCGACCGCCTGCGCATGCCGGCAGAAGAAGCCGATCTCGCGCCGCCGATGCGCGGGCAGCGCGAACACCGGCAGCGCGCCGATCCGGAACAGCGCGAACGTGAGCGCGAAGAACGCGACGCAGTTCGGCAACTGCACGACCACGCGGTCGCCCGGCGCGATGCCGCGCGCGATCAGCGCACGGGCCACCCGCGCCGCTTCGTCGGCGAGCGTGCGATACGACCAGCGGATCTCGTCCTGCACGAGCGCGATGCGCTCGCGATGCCGCGCGACGCGCTCGTCGAGCCACTGCGCGAGCGATTGGCCGCGCCAGTAGCCTTTCTGGCGGTACGCGTCGGCGAATGCGTCCGGCCACGGCGTGCCGTGCGCGCGCGTCATGCGGCCTCCGGCGCGACGTCGTGGCTCACGCCGAGCGCGTCGAGCATCGTCCGGAATTTCGCGGCGGTCTCCGCGCACTCGCCGTCGGGCGTCGATTCGCCGACGACGCCCGCGCCCGCATAGAGCCGCAGCGTGCGATCGTGCGCTTCCGCGCAGCGGATCGTCACGACCCATTCGCCGTCGCCTTGCGTATCGACCCAGCCGAGCATCCCCGCGTAGAAGCCGCGATCGAACGGTTCCGCGTCGCGAATGCATGCGCGGGCGGCCGCGCGCGGCGCGCCGCAGACGGCCGGCGTCGGATGCAGCGCGAGCGCGAGCGTCAGCGCGTCGACACCGGTTTCTCCGCGCACTTCGGTCGACAGGTGCCACATCGTCTCGGTATGGATCAGCGACGGATGCGCGGGCACGTCGAGGCGCCGGCACAACGGCGCGAGCGCGTCGCGTACCGCGTCGACGACCACCCGATGCTCGTCGAGATCCTTCGCGGACGCGAGCAGCGCGTCCGCGCGGCGACGATCCTCGACCGGGTCGGGGCTGCGCGGCGCCGAGCCCGCAAGCGGATTCGCACGCACGATGCCGCCGAAGCGGTTCACGAGCAGTTCCGGGCTCGCGCCAAGCAGCGTGCGGCCGGCGCCCAGGTCGACGGAGAACGTATAGCCGTGCGGATTGCGCGCCGCGAGCCGCGCGACGAGCGGCGCGACGTCGACCGGCCGTTCGCCGCTGATCTCGAGCGTGCGCGCCAGCACGACCTTGTCGAGCTCGCCCGCGCGGATGCGGGCGACGGCCTGCGCGACCGCGTCGGCATATACGTTCGCCGGCGGCACCGCGCGCGTCGCATGGCGCATTGCCGCGAGCGCCGGGCTGCGCAGCGAGCCGAGCGGGCCGGCGCGCAGCAGCGTGCGCGCGACCCTCAGCGCGGCAGGCGCGTCGACGTCGAACGGCACCGCGCCGACGACCGCCGCGCCGTCATGCCCGTTCGCGCGGGCCTCGCGCAGCGCCGCCGCGACGCGCGCCGCGAGCGGCGTATCGGCGTGCGGGACGGTGTTTTCCGCATCGGTCGCGAGCAGCGCATGAGCCGGCGTCGCAAGGAACAGCGGCGTATCGGGGCGATAGACTTCCCAGATGTTTCGGGGTGCCAATAGTGTCGCGGGACGAGAAACCATGTTCATGAGATTGACCTCGAGATTGAATAGGCCGGCACAATGGGGCTGCACATGGGGCGCCGGCCGCGCCGTCACATTTCGGCCGTGACGCTCACCGCGATGCGGCGGCCCTGATCGACGAGCCAGTTGCCGCTCAGGCCGTTCGCGCGCGTGCGGTCGTCGACCGGAACCATCCTGTTGGTCAGGTTCAGCAACGCGAAATTGACGGAGAAGCGCTTGTCGATCCGGTAGCGGCCGCCGAGATCGAACGTCGTCGTCGACGGCCGCTCGCGCACGCCCTGCGCGCCGTTGCGGAACGCCGCCCAGTATTCGTTGCCGATATAGTTGGCCGTCGCATAGAGGTCGAGCTTCGGCGTCGGCGTCCAGTCGACCTGCACGTTGAATTTGTGCTTCGGCGTCTTGTCGAGCGGCTGGCCGTCGAGCGAGCCGCCGTTGAATGCCTTCTCGCCGTTGCCTTCGCGGCGCGACTGCGTCAGCGTGTACGCGCCCGACACCGTCACCGTGCGCGACACGCGCGTGCCCGCGCCGAGTTCGAGCCCGTACAGCTTGACCCGGTCGATGTTGTCGTACTTGTAGAGGTTGCGGCCCGGCGAACGCGGATCGGCTACGCCCGTGTCGAAGCTCGTGACCTTGTTCCTGAACAGGTTGTTGAACAGCGTCAGGCCCGCGTAGGTGTCGCCCCTGTCGTAGCGCACGCCGAGTTCCTCGGTCACGCTGGTCTCGGGCTTCAGGTCCGGGTTGCCGCACAGCGTGCCGGGCACCGCGCCCGCCGCGCCGCCCGACGTCATGCAGTAGCCGCCCGTGCTCTGGCGCAGCGACGGCGGCCGGAAGCCGGTCGACACGCCGCCGCGCACCGTCCACGCGTGCGTGAGCTTGTACACGCCGTAGACGCGCGGGCTTGCGTGGCTGCCGTAGCGCTCGTCGTGATCGAGCCGCACGCCGGTCGTCAGCGTGAAGCGGTCGTTGAAGAAGTACTCGTTCTCGCCGAACAGCGCCCACGCGTCGCGCGAAATGCGGTCCGAGTTGGTCGCATGGCCCTTCGGCACCGCGTCCTGGCTGCCGACGCCCGACAAGCGCGACCAGATGTGCTGGCCGCCGACGGTCAGGATGTTGCGCTCGCCCCACCACGGCACCTCGACCTTGCCTTCGAGGATCGTATCCGTCAGCGCGGGCTTCAACGGCGAGCGCCCCACCGGCGTCCACTGCTCCTGCGTGCCGCGCTCGCCGTACAGCGACAGCGTCGTGTTGCCGAAGCCCCAGCGACCGTCGTGCGTGATGCCCCAGTAGTCGCGCACGTGGCGCGTCTCGGTGACGGCGGAGGTCGCGGTGCGCGGCGTGAGCGGCGCTTCGCTCTTGCCCGGCGTGCTGAGATAGGTGAGTTGTTCGCGCCCGACGTTCACGCTGATGTCCTGATCGCGGGTCGGCTTGGCGGACAGCTTGACGTCGAAGCTGCCGATGCGCTGCCCGTTCGCGCCGCTTGCGCCGCTCGCCGGGTAGTAGATATCGTCCTCGCCCCGGTGCAGCAGCCGCCCGGACGCCTGCAGCCCGAGCACGTCGGACTTCAGCGGGCCGCCGAGCCAGAAATCGACGCTCTGCGTATCGCCCTGGTCCGACTCGAGTTGCCACACGCTGCTCGCGGTAAGCGTGCCGCCCCAGCGCTTCGGCACCTTGCGTGTGATCACGTTGACGACGCCGCCCATCGCATCGGCGCCGTACAGCGACGACATCGGCCCGCGCACGACCTCGATCCGCTCGATCGCGGAGAGCGGCGGCATCAGGTTGGACTGCACGCCCGCGGTGCCGCGGTTCATCGTTTCGCGGGTGTTCTGCCGGCGGCCGTCGACGAGGAACAGCGTGTATTCGCCCGGCATCCCGCGAATCGAGATGTCCTGGTCGTTCGGGGACCCGCCGACGACGCTCACGCCCTCGACCTTGCCGACGATCTCGGCGACCGACGTGTAAGGCTTCGCCTCGATCTCGTCGCGGGTGATCACCGAGATGCTGGCCGGCGCCTCCTTGATCGCCTGCTCGCGGCGGCTCGCGGTGACGACGATTTCCTTCATCGCCGCCGGCTCGGCGGACGCGGCCGATGCAGCGGTTTCGCGCTGCTTGTCAGGCGCCTGCGCCCACGCGCAGGATGTCCCCATCAGATACAGGCCGGCGACGACGGCCGGCTTCAACGCAAACTTCGCTACGTGACTCGACATGATGACGCTTTCGCTGCTCCACAATGTGATTGATTCTCATTTGCATTATGGAACCTGTCATGCGTCGAAATATTTGCGAAAGCTTCGATCTTGTTTGAGCGCCGCCGCGATGCGCGTCGGCGTCGATCCGCAGCGATCAGCGCCGATCGCTGCGCCGCGCGAGCGTCGGCGTCACGCCGAAGCGGCGCTTGTACGCGGTCGCGAAATTCGCGGCGCTCGTGTAGCCGGCGAGCGCCGCGGCCTGCTTGACGCTCACCGCATCGCGCTCGAGCGCGAGCCGCGCACGCTGCAGGTGATGCTCGCGAATGAAGTCGAACACCGTGGTGCCGTAGGCGGCGCGGAACTGACGCTGCATCGCGTTCGCACTCATCCCGACGTGGCGCGCGATGTCGTCGAGCGACAGCTCCTGCGCGGCGTCGCTCGCGAGGAACGCGCGCAGTTCCGCCATCCGCCGGTAATCGCGCGAACCGAGCGCCGCGTCCGACGCCCGGGGCGCCTGGGCCTCGAGCGGCGCGAACGCCTCGGCGAGCAGTTCGAGCACGCGGCTTTCCAGGTAGATCGCCTGCAGCATCGGCTGGTAGGACGGCGGCCGCACGATCTGCTCGGCGAGCGCGGTGGCGCGCGGCGTCGGCTGCCAGAAACAGATCGCGAGATGCGCGGACAGCATCGAATCGAGCCTCTCCGGCAACGCCGCGCGGCTCGCGGCCCGCAGGTGCGCGAGCCATTCGCCGGACATCGCGAGGCTCAACCGCCGCGCGTAGCCGCCCTTGCTCAGCCGGCGACGAAACGTGTCGGGCTGCAGCGCGTTGAGCAGAAACGACTGCATCCGCACGCGCGGTCGGGCCGCGTCGGGCCGGGCCGCGTCAGGCCGGGCCGCGCCGGAACGGCACGCGCCGCAGCCGTCCGTCGCCAGCAGCACGCGCCGGTCGCCGTAGGACACGTCGAGCGCGCCTTCCAGCAGCAGCACCAGATGCAGGCCCGGCGTGCACTGGCCCGACATCACCGCGTCGAATTCGTCGGTCGCGTCGTCCGCGTGCACGCGCAGGCCGGGCCGCACTTCGCGAATCCGCGCGACGTGCGCGTCGTGTCGATGGCGATCGGAAGGAGAAGCGCCTGGCGCCCATGCAGTCATCTCGGATACCCCCGTGCGCGGTCGGTGCGCGCGCAAACTATTTAGTCGGTCAATCAAACGGACAGCGGCTGCTCCGTCCCCGCCTCTCGGCTACAATTAAATGCGAATGCTTCTCATTTATATCGTATCGGGAGTAGCGTGAGAAAGACAAGTGGAATGTGGGCCACGCTCGGCATCTGGCTGTGCGGCTGGCTCTTGATGCACGCCGCCTATGCGGACACGACGACCGTCACCGACCTCGCCGGCCGGCAGGTCCGGATTCCCGCGCGCGTCGAGCGCGTGCTGCTCGGCGAAGGACGGCTGCTGCCGGCGCTCGCGATCGTCGACGCCGGCGACCCGTCGCGCCGCCTCGTCGGCATGATGGGCGACTTCGAGCAACTCGATCCGGCGAGCTATGCGCAGTGGGTCGAGCGCTTTCCGCGGCTGCAGGACGTGCCGCGTATCGGTCGCTCGCAGGCCGGCAGCTTCAGCGACGAACGCGCGCTCGCGCTGCGCCCGCAGGTCGCGATCTTCGGGCTCGGCGGCGGCCACGGGCCCGGCGAGCGCGACCGCGAAACGCTGGCGCGGCTCGAAGCCGCGGGCGTCGCGATCGTGTTCGTCGATTTTCGCCACGATCCGCTCGCCAACACGCCGCGCAGCATCGCTGTGCTCGGCCAGGTGTTCGGCGCGCCGCGGCGCGCAGCCGACTTCAACGCGCTCTGGCAGGAACAGCTCGATCTCGTTCGCACCCGCCTGAAGACGGCCCGCCCCGCGGCACCCACGGTGTTCCTCGAAAGCCGCGTCGGCCTGTCGAGCGACTGCTGCGAGACGATGACGGGCATGCTCGGCAAACTCCTCGACGCGGCCGGCGGCGACAACGTCGCGAAGGGCAGCGTGCCGGGCGAGCACGGCACGCTGAACCCGGAATACCTGCTGAGCCGCCAGCCGGATTTCTACATCGGCACCGGAATCGGCTCGGCCCGCACGCTGCAGAGCGCGCCGCAGCGCATCGCGCTCGGCGCCGGCGTGACGCGCGATGCGGCTGTCCGCTCGTTCGACCGCGTGCTGCAGCGCCCGACGATCGCACCGCTGCGCGCGGTGCGCGAGCGGCGCGCCTATGCAATCTGGCATCACTTCTACAATTCGCCGTTCAATGTCGTCGCGGTACAGGCAATGGCGAAATGGCTGCATCCGGACCTGTTCGCGGATCTCGATCCGCACCGTACCTTCGACACGATGGTGCGCCGCTTCCAGCCAGTCGCGCTGAACGGCGAATACTGGATTCAGGAAGGATCGTGACATGAACGGACATCCTTCCCCCGTGCGCCGCGGCCTGCTGTGCGCCGGCCTCGCGGGCGCGCTCGCGACCCGCGGCGCATTCGCCGGCGCCGCACCGCACCCGTCGGCCTGGCCCGCTGCCGCCGATACCCCGCCCGTGCGGCTCCCCGCCAGTCACCAGTTCGACGTGACGGTCGCCGGCCGCACCCGGCGCCTGTTCGTCGCGCTGCCGGACGCGCGCTCGGCGAGCGAGCCGCATCCGGTGCTGGTCGTGCTCGACGGCAATGCGTTGTTCCCGCTCGCCGCGCCGCTCGCGCGCAATCGCGCGGCGCGGCCCGACGCCGCGCGCGAACCCGCGCCGATCGTGATCGGCATCGGCTATCCGACCGACGCGCCGTACGACATGCAGGCGCGCGCCGACGACTACACGCTCGCGCCGCTGCCGCACGGACAAGGGCTCGCGGCGGACCGCTTCCTCGACTTCATCGAGCACGACGTGCAGCCGTGGCTCGCGCGCCAGTGGCCGATCGACGCCAGCCGGCAGACGCTGTTCGGCCATTCGTACGGCGGCCTGCTGACGCTCTATGCGCTGCTGACGCGAGCGCACCTGTTCCGGCGCTACGTCGCGGCGAGCCCGTCGGTCTGGTGGGGCGAGCGCGCGCTGCTGCCGTATGCCGACCGGTTCGCCGCGCAAACGGCACCGCTCGATCCGTCGCTTCGCCTCGTCGTGACCGCGGGCAGCCTCGAGGAAGGCGCACCGAACCCGGACCCCGAACGCATGCGCCGGCAACAGGCGCGCCGGCAGGTCAGCTCGGCCCGAGACTTCGTGCAGCGCGTGGGCCGACGCGCGGGCCTCGACGCCACGTTCCGGCTGATCGACGGCGAGGACCACGGCGGCGTCGTGATGCCGAGCGCCGCGCTCGCGGTGCGCATCGCGTGCGCGCCGGATACGGAAGGGGATGCCGCATGAACGCGACGACGCCCGTCCCGTCCCCTTCTCTGCGGGTCCGCTACCGCGCGGTCGCCGCGCGGCGCATCGGCGCAATCGCGTTGCTGGCCTGCGTGCTCGTCGCGCTGCTGGTCGTCGATATCGCGACCGGCCCGTCATCGTTTCCGGTCGCGGATATCGTGACCGGGCTGTTCCGTCCGGACGCGCTGCCGCTCGAGCAGCGCGTGATCCTGTGGAACGTGCGCCTGCCCTACGCGCTGATGGCGGTGCTGGTCGGCGCGGCACTCGGGCTCGCCGGCGCCGAGATGCAGACCGTGCTGAACAACCCGCTCGCGAGCCCGTTCACGCTGGGCATCGCCGCCGCGGGGAGCGTCGGCGCGTCGCTGGTCGTGATCTCCGGCTGGCACCTCGTGCTGTGGAACGAGAACCTCGCGCTGTCGCTCGGTGCGTTCGGCTGCGCGCTGTCCGCGACACTCCTGATCGTCTGGCTCGCGTGGCGGCACGGCGCGACGACCGAAACCGTCGTGCTGTTCGGCATCGGCTTGATGTTCAGCTTCGAGGCGCTGCTGTGGCTGCTGCAGTTCGTCGCCGATGCGAACGCGCTTCAGCAGATCGTGTTCTGGAGCATGGGCAGCCTTGCGCGGGCGACCTGGAGCAAGATCGCGATCCTCGCGTGCGTGCTCGCCGCCAGCGTGCTGTGGAGCGCGCCGGGCGTCGCGTCGATGACCGCGCTGCGCGCCGGCGAGGAACAGGCGCGCAGCATGGGCATCGCGGTCGAGCGGCTGCGGCTCGTCACGCTCGTGCGCATCAGCCTGCTGTCGGCGACCGCGCTGTCGTTCGTCGGCACGATCGGCTTCGTCGGCCTGGTCGGCCCGCACGTCGCGCGGCTGCTGGTCGGCGACGACCATCGCCACTACCTGCCCGGCGCGGCGCTCGCCGGCGCGATCATGCTGTCGGCCGCATCGGTGCTCAGCAAGACGCTCGTCGAGGGCGTCGTGCTGCCGATCGGCATCATCACCGCGCTCGTCGGCGTGCCGCTCTTCATGACGCTGATCAGCCGTCGCAGGAGGCTCGATGGATAACGCTCAACACGCATTGCGCATCGCCGGGCTCGACGTCGCGTACGGCGCGCGCACGATCCTCGCGCGGCTGTCGCTGCGGCCGGTACCGCCCGGCAGCGCCGTCGCGCTGCTCGGCCCGAACGGCGTCGGCAAGTCGACGCTGCTGCGCGCGCTTGCCCGGCTCGTCGCCGCGCGCGGCGATGCGACGCTCGACCGGCACGACCTGCTGCGCGGCGCGCGCCGCGACCATATGCGCCGCGTCGGGTACCTGCCGCAAACGCTGCCGCAGCCGACCTCGCTGCTGGTCTACGAGGCGGTGCGCGGCGCGCTGCGCGCGACCTGCGGCGGCTTGTCGGCCGACGCACAGGACGCCCGCCTCGAGCGCGTGTTTGCGCAGCTGGGCCTGCATGCGCTCGCGACGACGCCGCTCGACCGGCTGTCGGGCGGGCAGCGCCAGATGGTCGGGCTCGCGCAGGTGCTGGTGCGCGACACGCCGTTGCTGCTGCTGGACGAGCCGACGAGCGCGCTCGACCTGCGCTGGCAGTTGCTGGCGCTGGAGGCGATGCGGGATGCGGTTACGCGGCGCGGCGCGATTGCGCTCGTCGCGATGCACGACCTGAATCTCGCCGCCCGCTTCTGCGATCGTCTCGCGCTGCTCGGCCATGAAGGCGTGGTGGCCGACGGCGGCGTCGCCGACGTGCTGACGCCCGCGCACCTGCGGCGCGCGTATCGCGTCGACGCGCGCGTCGAGCGCACCGCATCGGGCGATTACGTGACGCTCGCCGAACGCGCGGCGTCGCTCGATGCGCGCGCCGAGGTTTTTTGACCGGAAGGGGAAAACTTGTTGACGCCCGTCGCGACTGTTCTATAATCGCGGCCTTTCGCGGATGCGGTATCGAGCGAAACGTGCCCAGGTGGCGGAATTGGTAGACGCACTAGGTTCAGGTCCTAGCGGTGGCAACATCGTGGAGGTTCGAGTCCTCTCCTGGGCACCATCTGTTTTTAAAAGGTCGGCTTCTGCCGGCCTTTTTTCATTTCCAGCCCAGGAAGCAAAGCGCCTGCGCGCTTTGCGTGAGGACTCGAAAGGCTGCGCTTGCAAGCGCAGCCGGGGTCGCGCTCGGGTGACCGAGTCCTCTCCTGGGCACCATCTGTTTTCTAAAAAGGTCGGCTTCTAGCCGGCCTTTTTTCATTTCAAGCCCAGGAAACAAAGCGCCTGTGCGCCTTGCGCGAGGGCTCGAAAGGCTGCGCTTGCAAGCGCAGCCGGCTGGCGTCGTGATTACACCGTCCCGGTGACGCGCACGACATGCTGAATCCCGTCCCTCGCCATCTTCGCGTACGGACAAATCGCCTCCGTCTCCGCGACCAGCTCGCGCGCGGCAGTTGCGCCGACGCCCGGCATGCCGACCTCGAGATCGAGCGCGATCGCAAACAGGCCATCCACCGGATCGCGCTGAAACGTTGCGCTGGCCGTGATCGCGAGATCGGGCGGCAAGCGCACCCGGCGCCGCATCGCAACCAGCGTCAACGCGCCGTGAAAGCACGCCGCGAAGCCGGCCGCGAACAACTGCTCCGGATTCGTACCGCCACCCACTCCGCCCAATTCGACCGGCAGGCGCAACGACACATCGAGTTCGCCGGTTGTCGAACGCGCGTGGCCGGACGAACGTCCGTGGGCCGCTTCGCCGCCGGTGACCGTCACCGTCGTCGTGTAAAGCGGCAGCGGTTCGCTGCCGGTATAAGGATCGAGCAGCGATACCGAAGGCCGCGTCGTACGATGCATGGCGTTTCTCCCGAGTGCAGACGCCGGACGGCTCCCGCCGCCCTGCGTCCAGTAAACGATGAACGACCGACGCTGCCGGCCCCGCATCACGCGGCGCCCGCAGACATCGCCCTCTTCCGGCTGTGCTTTCGCATGCAGCCGAGCCGGCAATCGTGACGCGCGGCCGGCAGCAAATCCATCAGACGAATTCGAAATTCCCGGTCCCGAAACGAGCCGCGGGCGCCCGAGCCACGCTGCCGTTCCCGGATACGACCGGGATTTCCCTAGGCTGACAGACCGCCGTTCGCGCGGTTAAATAAATCAACGTGATTTATTTAACCGCGCGAACGGCGCGCCATGGAAGGAGACGCCATGAGAAGCCCGCACTTCGGCCAGGGAAGCAATTCGGCCAACGTGCGCCGTTACAACGAGCGCCTGCTGCTGAAGACGCTGCGCCGTGCGGGCAGCGCATCGAAGGCCGACCTCGCCCGTCTCGCGAGCATGACGGGGACGGCGGTCGGCAGCATTATCGCGTCGCTCGCCGACGCGAAGCTGATCGAATTCGCGGGCCGCACCGAAGGCCAGCGCGGCCAGCCGGCGTCGCTGATCCGCCTCGATCCGCGCGGCGCGTTCGGCATCGGCGTCCATCTCGACCGGATGCGCATCGAGACGGCGCTCGTCAATTTCGCGGGCGACGTGCTCGGCCGCCGCTCGCACGACACGCTGCTTCCGCCGCCCGCCGACGTGCTCGAGATCGTGCGTCACGACATCGACGCGATGCAGGCCCTGCTCCCCGACCATGAACGCGCGCGCCTGACCGGCGTCGGCGTCGCGCAGCCGTACAACCTCGGCGCGTGGATGCGCGAGCTCGGCCTCGCGCCCGACACGTTCCGCGCGTGGGAAGACGTCGATTTCGCGGCCGACCTCGGCCGCACGCTGTCGCTGCCCGTATTCGGCGAAAACGACGGCAACGCGGCCGCGATCGCCGAACTGTTCTACGGGTACGGCCGGCAGTGCGACGACTTCGTCTACCTGTTCATCGGGCCGGCGATCGGCGGCGGCATCGCGATCGACGGCGACTGCCTGCGCGGCGTGACCGGCAATGCCGGCGACATCGCGGTGATTCCGGTGCCGCCGAGCCGGCTGGCCTCCGCGCCGCCGCCGCGCGGCCCGTGGGACATCCTGCTCGCACGCGCCTCGCTGCATGCGCTCGTGCGCCACCTGCGCCATCACGGCGAGACGGTCGAGAATCGCGCCGATCTCGAAGCCTGCATCGCCCGCGGCCTGCCGGCCGTCGACGAATGGATCGACGACTGCGTCGACGCGCTTGCGCCGGCGTTGCGCGCGGTGCTGTGCGTGATCGACGCGCCGGTGGTCGTGATCGACGCCGACACCGACGCGGGCCTGCTCGACGCGCTCACGTCCCGCCTGCGCGCGGCGCTCGTCGCCACCGCGCCCGAGGCGCGCGGCACGCCGGTCCTCGTGCGCGGCACGTTCGGCGCCGATGCCGGCGCGATCGGCGCCGCCACGCTGCCGATGTTTTTCAACTTCTCCCCGCGGGCCGGCATCCTCAAGGGCGCCCGCACCGATTCGCAGGAGGTCCACCATGTCGCGTTCTGAGTCGCCCCGCCCGCTGCTCGAGATGCGCGGGATCAGCAAGACGTTCCCGGCCGTGCGCGCGCTCGACAACGTCAGCCTCACCGTCTATCCGGGCGAAATACATTCGCTGATGGGCGAGAACGGCGCGGGCAAATCGACGCTGATGAAGATCCTGTCGGGCGCCTATCGCGCCGACGCCGGCGGCGAGATCCTGATCGACGGCCAACGCGTCGACATCGACGGCCCGCTCGCCGCGCGCGATGCCGGCGTCGCGGTGATCTACCAGGAGCTGTGCCTGTCGCCGAACCTGACCGTCGCGGAAAACATCTACGTCGGCCGCGAACTGCGCCGCGGCAACCGGCGCTGGGGCACGATCGACCGCGCGGCGATGGCGCGCGGCTGCCAGGACGTGCTCGCGCGCCTGGGCGCCCCGTTCGGGCCCGACACGCTCGTCGACACGCTGTCGATCGCCGAACAGCAGCTCGTCGAAATCGCACGCGCCGTGCATACCCGCGCCCGCATCCTCGTGATGGACGAGCCGACCACGCCGCTGTCGTCGCGCGAAACCGAACACCTGTTCCGCCTGATCCGCCAGTTGCGCGAGGAAGGCCTCGCGATCATCTATATCAGCCACCGGATGGCGGAGATCTACGAGCTGTCCGATCGCGTGTCGGTGCTGCGCGACGGCACGTACGTCGGCACGCTCGAACGCGAGGCGCTGTCGGCCGAGCGGCTCGTCGCGATGATGGTCGGCCGCGACATCTCCGGTTTCTACAAGAAGGAACACGCGCCGTACGACCCCGGCCACCTGCTGCTGTCCGTCCGCGACATCGCCGACGGCGCGCGCGTGCGCGGCTGCAGCCTCGACCTGCACGCGGGCGAAGTGCTCGGCATCGCGGGCCTCGTCGGCGCGGGCCGCACCGAGCTCGCGCGGCTGATCTTCGGGGCCGAGCCGCGCGTGCGCGGCGACGTGAAGCTGGGCGAGCGCACGTTCGGCGCGCACGCGCCGCGCGACGCGATCGACGCGGGCCTCGTCTACCTGACGGAAGACCGCAAGCGCCAGGGCCTGTTCCTCGACATGAGCGTGCGCGACAACATCAACATCTCGGTATGCAACCGCGATGCGCGGCTCGGCGCGCTCGACCTCGCCCGCGGCGCCGAACGCGCGCGCGACGCGATTGCATCGCTGTCGATCCGCGTCCCGCACGCGAACGTCAACGTCGGCGCGCTGTCGGGCGGCAACCAGCAGAAAGTGCTGCTGTCGCGCCTGCTCGAGACGAAGCCGCGCGTGCTGATCCTCGACGAACCGACGCGCGGCGTCGACATCGGCGCGAAATCCGAGATCTACCGGATCATCAACGAACTGGCCCGTGCCGGCGTGGGTGTGATCGTGATCTCGAGCGAACTGCCGGAAATCATCGGCGTCGCCGACCGCGTGCTCGTGATGCGCGAAGGCGAGATCGCGGGCGAACTCGGCGGGCACACGCATACGCCGATCACGCAGGAAGCGATCATCGCGCTCGCCACCGGCTCGCAGGCCGAACTGGCCGACGCGCACTGACACGGCCCCTTCATTTCCCTCTTCATTCAAGGTACCGAAATGATCAACCCGACCAAGCAGCGGAACCTCGCTTCCGCGACCGCCCATCCGGTCACCAACCGCACGCCCCTGATGCGCGGCGCCGATCATCGCGCCCGCATGCAATCGCTGATCCGCACGGCCGGCATGCTGCCGGTGCTGCTGGTCCTGTGCATCGGCTTCGGCTTCCTGACCGACGGTTTCTTCACGCTGCAGAACCTGTCGATCGTCACGCAGCAGGCGTCGATCAACATCGTGCTCGCCGCCGGCATGACCTTCGTGATCCTGACGGGCGGCATCGACCTGTCGGTCGGCTCGGTGCTCGCCGCCGCGGCCGTCGCGGCGTTGATCGCGTCGACCATTCCCGGCTGGGGCTGGCTCGGCGTGCCGTTCGCGCTCGTCGTCGGCCTCGTGTTCGGCGCGATCAACGGCGGACTGATCTCGTTCCTGCGCCTGCCGCCGTTCATCGTCACGCTCGGCGCGATGACGGCCGTGCGCGGCGTCGCGCGGCTGATCGGCAACGACACGACCGTGTTCAACCCGCAACTGCCGTTCGCGTTCATCGGCAACGGCTCGATCCTCGGCGTGCCGTGGCTCGTCGTGATCGCCTGCGCGGTAATTGCGATCTCGTGGTTCATCCTGCGCCGCACGGTGCTCGGGATGCGGATCTACTCGGTCGGCGGCAATCCGGAAGCCGCGCGCCTGTCGGGCATCAACGTGCGGGCGATCCAGATGTTCGTGTATGCGGCGTCGGGCCTGCTCGCCGGCCTCGGCGCGGTGATGTCGGCCGCGCGCCTGTATGCGGCCAACGGCCTGCAGCTCGGCCAGTCGTACGAGCTCGATGCGATCGCCGCGGTGATCCTCGGCGGCACGAGCTTCGTCGGCGGCGTCGGTTCGATCGTCGGCACGCTGATCGGCGCGCTGATCATCGCGGTGCTGACCAACGGCCTCGTGCTGCTCGGCGTGTCCGACATCTGGCAGTACATCATCAAGGGGCTCGTGATCATCGGCGCGGTCGCGCTCGACCGCTATCGCCAGCGCGACTCGGCCCGTACCTGATACTTCTTCCCCATCGTTCCACCATCGCGGCGCAGGCAGGTCCTCCTGCGCCCGTTCGCCAACAGACCTCTCGGAGACACAACGACATGTTCAAGCACACCGCCGCCCTGACCGCCGTCGCCTGCGCACTTGCCTTCAGCGCCGCCGCCCATGCAGCCGACAAGCCGCTGAAATCGATCGGCGTCACGGTCGGCTCGCTCGGCAACCCGTACTTCGTCACGATCGTGAAAGGCGCCGAAGCGCGCGCGAAGCAGCTCAACCCGAATGCGAAGGTCACGGCCGTCTCGGCCGACTACGACCTGAACAAGCAGTTCACGCAGATCGACAACTTCATCTCCGCGCACGTCGACATGATCCTGCTCAACGCGACCGATCCGAAGGCGATCGAGCCGGCGGTGAAGAAGGCGCAGGCAGCCGGCATCACGGTCGTCGCGGTGGACGTCGCGGCGGCCGGCGCGAATGCGACCGTGCAGACCAACAACGTGAAGGCCGGCGAACTCGCGTGCGACTACCTCGCGAAGAAGCTGAACGGCAAGGGCAACGTGATCATCGAGAACGGCCCGCAGGTGTCGGCCGTGATCGATCGCGTGAACGGCTGCAAGGCCGTGCTCGCGAAAAACACCGGCATCAAGCTGCTGTCGAGCGACCAGGACGGCAAGGGCTCGCGCGAAGGCGGGATGAACGCGATGCAGGGCTACCTGACGCGCTTTCCGAAGCTCGACGGCGTGTTCACGATCAACGACCCGCAGGCGATCGGCACCGATCTCGCGGCGAAACAGCTGAACCGTCCGAACATCGTGATCACGTCGGTCGACGGCGCGCCCGACATCGAGGTCGCACTCAAGTCGAATACGCTCGTGCAGGCGTCGTCGAGCCAGGATCCGTGGGCGATGGCGCAGCAGGCCGTCAACGTCGGCTACGGGATCATGAACGGCCAGAAGCCGGCCAACCCGATGATCCTGATCGAGCCGACGCTCGTCACACGCGACAACGTGAAGGCCTACAAGGGCTGGAGCGCCCCACGCTGATCGCGGCGAGCGCGCCGCCCGCCCGCGACGCCGGGCGGTGGCGGGCCGCGTCGCCGCGCGCGACGGCCCGTACTGCCCGACCGTTCAGATTCAGATCAACCGCCGTACGGCCGCGCGCGACGCCGCGGCACAAGGTTTCAACATGACGACGACGTTTCCCCGCCTGATCGTGTTCGGCGAAGCGCTGACCGATTTCATCCGCGACGATGCAAACCACTGGCACAGCATCGCCGGCGGCTCGTGCTGGAACGTCGCGCGCGTCGGCGCGCGACTCGGCGTGCCGACGGCCTTCGCCGGCACGGTCAGCCGCGACACCTTCGGCGACGAGCTGATGCGCAAGAGCGCCGACGCGGGGCTCGACATGCGCTTCATCCGGCAGGTCGACCGCGCGCCGCTGCTCGCGATGGTCGTATCGAAGCAGCCGCCCGACTATTTCTTCATCGGCGAAAACAGCGCCGATCTCGCGTTCGATCCGGCCGACTTGCCGGCCGGCGCGTTCGACGCGGCCGACATCGTGCACGTCGGCTCGCTCGGCGTCGTGCGCGAACCGCTCGCGTCGCGCCTGATCGCGCTCGCGCAGGCCGCGCGCGCGGCCGGCAAGCGCATCTCGTTCGATCCGAACTTCCGCGCGCCGATGGCCGCACCGTCGTATCGCGACACGCTGCGCCGGTTGACCGCGCTCGCCGATTGGATCAAGGTATCCGACGAGGATTTGCGTGGGCTGTTTCCGGAACTCGACGAAGCAGCCGCGCTCGCGCAACTGCGCACGTGGGCGCCCGACGCGACGATGCTCGTCACGCGCGGCGCGGCCGGCATGCAACTGCTGCATCGCGATACCGTGCTGTTCCAGCCTGCGTTCCCGACTGAAGTCGCCGATACGGTCGGCTGCGGCGATGCGAGCATCGGCGGCTGGCTCGCGAGCCAGCTTGCGCGGCCCGATGCGTCGGCCGCCGAGCATCTGCGCCACGCGGCCGCGTGCGCGGCCGTGGCGTGTGAACATGCGGGCGCCTATGCGCCGACGGCTGCGGAAGTGGCCGACATGATCGAGCGCACCGCCGCCGGCGCCGCGCTTTCGCCATAGACGGCGCCGACGCGCCGCGCCGTCACGCGGCGCTCGTGCCTTCGCTGCCGCCGCTGCCGTTCGGCGGCCTGCCCGCCTGCAACAGTTGCAGGCTCTCGTCGACGCTCAGCTCCGACATCACGTCGGCGTGCAGCGTACCGTCCGCCGCGCGGCGCAGCGCATGCAGTGCGTGCACCTTGAGTCGCACGAGCGCGAGCCGCAGCCCGCGCGCCGCGCATTCGGCCGCGAACGTGCGCAACGATTCGATCGTCGTGCCGTCGACATCCGGCGTTTCCTCGAGACTCACCATCACGGTATGCGTGTCCGGCGCGGTCTTCAGCAGCGCCCGCACGCGATTGAGCATTCGGTCCGCGTTCGCGAAGAACAACTGCGCCTCGGGCCGCACGATCAGCACGCCCGGCACCGATTTCGCCTCGGCATGGCTCGCGACGTCGACGAAATCGTGGCTGTCGCGCAGCCGGCCGAGCACGCTGACGTTCGGCTCGGACAGCTTGCGCAGCGTCAGCAGCAGGCTCACGCCGATGGCCGCGAGCAGCCCGTGCAGCACGCCGAGCACGAGCACCGCGAGCAGCGCCGCGATCACGACGAGCCGGTCGCGATGCCACGCCCAGTACGGCCGGAACACGGACGGATGCAGCGAATGGCTGACGGCGAAGATCACGATCGCCGCGAGCACCGGCTCGGGCGTGCGCGCGAGCTGCGGCAGCAGCAGCCAGACGATCAGCGCGACCACGCCCGCCGCCCACAGGCCGGCCACGCGCGATTGCGCACCGGCCGCCTCGTTCGCCGACGTCGCCGAATAGCCGGCGCCGACCGGCATCCCATGCAGCAGGCCCGACACGAGGTTCGCGCAGCCGAGCGCGACGAGGTCGCGGTTCGGCGATACGGTATCGCCGTGCTTCAGCGCGAAATTGCGGATCGATCCGTACGATTCCGCGTACAGGATCAGCATCAGCGCGAATGCGAGCTCGACCGTCTGCATCCACGCATTGCGATCGAGATGCGGCAAGCCGAATTCGAGGTGCCGGAAGTCGATATGGCCGACGATCGCGATGCCGTACCGCTGCCAGTCGACCGCATAACTCGCCGCGATCGACAGCACGATCACGACGAGCGTCGCGGGCACGCGCGAGCGGCGCCCGAGCACGAACAGTAGCGCGAGCGCGGTCGCGCCGAGCACGACGCTCGCGAGATTCGCATGCGGCGCGCCGGCGAGCAGGTCGAGCGCGACGTGCGGCGCGTCGCTGTGCTGCACGGCAATCGCGAGAATCTTCGGCAGCTGCTTGATGACGATCGTCAGCGCGAGACCGAACGTGAAGCCGCGCAGCACAGGCCGCGCGACGAAATCCGACATGCCGCCGAGCCGCGCGACGCCGGCCAGGATGAACAGCACGCCCGTCATCGCGACGAGCGCCGCCGCCAGCGCGAGCTGCGCGGCCAGCGCCATCCCCGATTCGGCGAGCACGGTCGCGGCGAGCACCGCGGCCGACGACGACGTCGACGACACGATCGCGAAGCGGCTGCTGCCCGTCAGCGCATAGACGACGAGCCCCGACAGCAGCGCGATCAGGCCGGCCTGCGGCGGCAGATTGGCGAGCCCCGCATACGCGACCGCCTCGGGAATCAGCAGGCCGGCAATCGACAGGCCGGCGAGCGCATCGAGGCCGATGCGCCGCGTGCGCGGCGCGGGCGGCGCGTCGAGCGTCGCGAAATGGTCCGGATGTTGCGGGCCGGCGTCGGGGCGGATCGGGGCGATCGTCATGAGGCGGTGCGCGTCGTGCGCCGGTCAGGGTTTGACGGCAATCACGCCCGACCAGCCGGGCAGATAGCGCGCATCCTGCTCGTGCGCGCGATGCAGCGCGACGTCGAGCGCCTTCGCGAAGTTCTTGCGGATCTGGTCGAGCGTCACGTGCTGGCGCAGATAGTCGGCCCACAGGAATTCGCTGAACGGCGTCGCGTCCTTCGCATAGCCGCCCGCCGTGCGCAGCTCGCCGGCGAGGCTGCGGTACGGATCGTCCTCGAGGCCCGTCAGCGCCTTCGGCAAATGCGCATAGTCGCGCCGCGAGCCGTCCGGGCCGAACGGATGCACCCACTGGTTGTGTTCCATCATCCGCCAGAAGATCGTGTCGTCGAGCCACGACAGATCCTTCAGCAGCATCGCGTTCACGCGCGCCTCGCCCTCCTCGATCAGCGCGAGGCCGAGATGATGATGATCGGTGATGTAGTGCAGCCCGCCCGGGCCGAGCACGGCCGGGAACCAGTGCGATTCGATCGCGGCCTTGCGGGCGCGCCGGTTCAACGCCTTCCAGTGCTTGCGCTTCGCCTTCACTTCGCGATAGCCGACCGTCATCTGGGTCGGACGCAGCGCGTCGAGCCTGACGGGAATGAGATGAACGTCGTTGCCGAGTGTCATGGTCGTACCCCATGTAGCGAAATTCCGGCAACGATACTCCGGATCGCGCGCGCCGTTAATCCGTCATCGTCTTGATCCGCGTTCGGTCGACGATCCGCGACGCCCGCTGCCTGCACGACGCCGCGCTACGCGCGCAAATCGTTGCGTTCGAGACGATGCCGGATGTAGGGAATGCCGTCGTGCACGATGCTCACGCGCCGCATTCCGAGCTTGCGCGCCACGTTCAGCGAGCCGCTGTTGGCCTCCGCGATATCGGCGATCACGCGCGGCAGGCGCACGGTGTCGAACGCGTGCCGCACGACGGCCGCCGCGGCTTCGCTCGCGATGCCGCGCCCCCACGTCGCACGCACGAGCCGCCAGCCGATCTCGACGTCGCGCGACCCGTCCTTGTAGTCGGGGATCAGCAGGATCCAGCCGATGAACACCTCGGGCGCGGCCTTCTCGAAGATCGACCAGTAGCCGAGACCGGGCGGATAGTCGCGCGTGATTCGGTGCGTGACGAAGCGGCGATGCTCGACGGGGTCGTGCCACGGGCCCGCGATGTGGCGAGTGACCTCGGGATCGCGATCCATCTCGATGCACGCATCGAGATCGGCCAGCACGCGCGGACGCAGCCACAGCCGCGCGGTTTCGAGCACGGGCAATGGGTCGGCGGAACGGTCGTTCATCGGGACTCCTGATTCGGTGGCGATGCGCAGCGCGCGCATTACAGAACTTATACAAAAAGCCTTCCGGAATGATACAGAGTCCGGTCGCGCGCCTCGCGCGGCTCCGTTTCCATTTCCGAAACAGTGCATTTCGTAGGGATTATTCCCGATTCGCGGCTATCGCGCCCCACCTCGCGCGGCACGCAAGCCTACACTCGATCAAGTGCCCCGCGCCGCGCGCGAGCCGGGCCGGCATCCGCATGCAGAATCGCGAGCGCGCAAGCCAACGAGGAGACCCGCACATGAGCTGGACCCGCGAGCAACGCAACGTCACGATCGCCGCCTATCTGGGCTGGACGCTCGATGCGTTCGACTTTTTCCTGATGGTTTTCGTGCTGAAGGACATCGCCGCGGAATTCGCGTCGACGATCCCCGCCGTCGCGTTCGCGCTCACGCTGACGCTCGCGATGCGACCGCTCGGCGCGCTGATCTTCGGCCGGCTCGCCGACCGCTTCGGTCGCCGCCCGACGCTGATGGTCAACATCGCATGCTATTCGCTACTCGAACTCGCGTCGGGTTTCGCGCCGAGCCTGACCGCGCTGCTCGTGCTGCGCGCGCTGTTCGGCATCGCGATGGGCGGCGAATGGGGCGTCGGCTCCGCGCTGACGATGGAAACCGTGCCGACCCACGCGCGCGGCCTCGTGTCCGGGCTGCTGCAGGCCGGCTACCCGAGCGGCTATCTGCTCGCGTCGGTCGTGTTCGGCCTGTTCTACCAATACATCGGCTGGCGCGGGATGTTCATGGTCGGCGTGCTGCCCGCGCTGCTCGTGCTGTACGTCCGCGCACACGTGCCCGAATCGCCGGCCTGGAAACAGATGGAGAAGCGCGCGCGCCCGAGCCTCGGCGCCACGCTGAAACAGAACTGGAAGCTCACGATCTACGCGATCGTGCTGATGACCGCGTTCAACTTCTTCTCGCACGGCACGCAGGATCTCTATCCGACCTTCCTGCGCGAACAGCACCACTTCGATCCCCATACCGTGTCGTGGATCACGATCGTGCTGAACATCGGCGCGATCGTCGGCGGGCTGTCGTTCGGCGCGATCTCGGAGCGGATCGGCCGGCGCCGCGCGATCTTCATCGCCGCGCTGATCGCGCTGCCCGTGCTGCCGCTGTGGGCGTTCTCCAGCGGCGCGATCGCGCTCGCCGCCGGCGCGTTCCTGATGCAGATCTCGGTACAGGGCGCATGGGGCGTGATACCGGTTCACCTGAACGAGATCTCGCCCGACGAGATCCGCGCGACCTTCCCCGGCGTCGTCTACCAGCTCGGCAACCTGCTCGCGTCGGGCAACGCGACGATGCAGGCGTCGCTCGCCGTGTCGAACCACGACAATTACGGCTTCGCGCTCGCGCTCGTGGCCGGCATCGTCGCCGTCGCGATCGCCGTGCTGATCCTGTTCAGCCGCGAGCGGCGCGGCATCGACATGACGCAATCGGTCAATACGCGTACCACTACCGGGTGACCCCGCACGTTGCGGCACCGCGTCATCGCGCGCGCCGCGCCCCGCCGGGCGCGGGCGCCGTGCTTTCCGCACCCGCACATCGAACTAGAGGAATTGATCCAGATTCCGCGCTTGCCCGGTCCGCCCGCGATTTTTTATCTTAATAAAAACGACTGTTTGAATCAGATAATCAAATCACCAGTTCGCGGCCGGGAAACCGGCATGGGAGGCGGAACATGGCAGTAAGTCAGGAGGGGCGGCCATCCGCGGGACGGCCGTCGGGGGCACGGTCATCCGGCACGCGGCAGACCGGCGGGACGAAGGCGCGCATTCTCGATGCGGCCGAGGACCTGTTCATCGAACATGGCTTCGAAGCGATGTCGATGCGGCAGATCACGTCGCGCGCGACGGTCAATCTCGCCGCGGTCAACTACCACTTCGGCAGCAAGGAAGCGCTGATCCACGCGATGCTGTCGCGCCGGCTCGACCAGCTGAACCAGGAACGCCTCGGCATCCTCGACCGCTTCGATGCGCAGCTCGGCACGCACATCACCTGCGAGCACGTGCTCGGCGCGATGTTCATTCCGGCGCTGAAGGCATCGCGCAACCCCGAACGCGGCGGGCCCGGGTTCCTGCGGCTGATCGGCCGCGCGTACACCGATCCTTCGCCGTTCGTGCGCAACTTCCTGACCGCGCATTACGCGAGCGTCGCGGGCCGCTTCTTCGACGCGTTCCAGCGCGCGCTGCCGCACCTGCCGCGCACCGAGCTCGGCTGGCGGCTGCACTTCGCGATCGGCGCGCTGTCCGGCGCGCTCGCGGGCGCCGAAACGGAAAGCCTGATCGACGAATTCTCGCAAGGCCGCACGATGAACGACGTGCAGATGATCGCGCGGCTGTCGTCGCTGATCGTCGCCGCGCTGAAGGCGCCGATGCCCGACAGCGCTCAACTGTCGATCTTCGCGGCCGTACTCGACGACGCGGGCGCAAGCGAAGCGTTCGGGCTGCCGCAGTCGTGCCCGACGACGACCGCCGAGGCTACGACACTGCATTCCACGAACTGAGCGCGCGAGGCCACGCGCGGCTTCCTGTTCACGATTTGATTGATACGCGCGGTCGGGCGCGGCGTCGAGACGCCCGCGTCGACCCGCCGCGAAGCACGGGGCATGGGCAGGCGCTGACGCGCGGGCCCTCGCCGAGAGCCAAGACCGGAGACACGTCATGTCATCTTCCGCAGCACCCACCTCGGCCCAACTTCCGCCGAACACCGACGCCGTCTGGTACGCGTCGTACCCGCCCGGCGTTCCGCACGAGATCGACGTCACGCAATACGCGTCGCTCGTGCAGTTCTTCGACGAATGCACGACCCGCTTCGCCGAGCGCGTCGCCTACGTGAGCGCCGGCGCGTCGATGACCTACCGCACGCTCGCGCAGAAGGTCGACGCATTCGCGTCGTATCTGCAAAGCGTCGGCGTGAAGCCCGGCGACCGTGTCGCGATCATGCTGCCGAACACGTTCCAGTATCCGGTCGCGCTGTTCGGCACGCTGAAGGCCGGCGCGATCGTCGTCAACGTGAACCCGCTCTACACCGCGCGCGAACTCGCGCATCAGTTGAAGGACAGCGGCGCGCAGACGATCGTCGTGTTCGAGAACTTCGCGCGCACGCTGCAGGACGCGCTGCCGGAAACGCAGGTGAAGCACATCGTCGTCACCGCGCTCGGCGACCTGCTCGCCGACGGCCTCAACGCGAAAGGCCGTCTGATCAATTTCGTGCTGAAGCACGTGAAGAAGCTCGTGCCGGACTACCACCTGCCGCAGGCGATCCGGCTGCGTTCCGCGCTCGCGCTCGGCGCGCGCGGCAAGCCGCAACCGGTGCAGATCACGCGCGACGATCTCGCGTTCCTGCAGTACACGGGCGGCACGACCGGCGTCGCGAAAGGCGCGATGCTCACGCACGGCAACCTGATCGCGAACCTGCTGCAGGCGAAGGCCTGGATCGCCGACCAGGTGTCGGGCGACGTCGAGACCGTGCTCACGCCGCTGCCGCTCTATCACATCTATTCGCTGACGGTGAACGCGTTCATCTTCATGGGGCTCGGCGGGCGCAACATCCTGATCGCGAACCCGCGCGACATGAAGATGGTGATGAAGATCATCCGCCACGAGACGTTCACGGGCATCACCGGCATCAACACGCTGTACAACGCGTTCCTCGACAACGAGGAATTCCGCAAGCGCGACTTCTCGAAGCTCAAGCTCGCGATGGCGGGCGGGATGGCGATGCAGCGCGCGGTCGCCGAGCGCTTCCAGCAGGTGACGGGCCGGCCGGTGGTCGAAGGCTACGGCCTCACCGAGTGCTCGCCGATCGTCACGATGAATCCCGTGGACCTGAACGACATGGCCGCGTTCAGCGGTTCGATCGGGCTGCCCGCGCCGTCGACCGTCGTGCGCTTTCGCCGCGAGGACGGCACCTGGGCCGCGATCGGCGAGCCGGGCGAGCTGTGCGTGCACGGCCCGCAGGTGATGCGCGGCTACTGGCAGCGCCCCGACGAGACGGCGAAGGTGATCGACGCCGACGGCTGGCTCGCCACCGGCGACATCGGCGTGATGGACGAGCGCGGCTTCATCCGCCTGATCGACCGCAAGAAGGACATGATCCTCGTGTCGGGCTTCAACGTGTATCCGAACGAGATCGAGGAAGTGCTCGTGATGCATCCCGGCATCAGCGAAGCCGCGGCGATCGGCATTCCCGACGAGGTCCAGGGCGAACGGATCAAGGTGTTCGTCGTGCGGCGCGACCCGTCGCTGACGGCCGAGGACGTGCTCGCGCACTGCCGCAAGAACCTGACCGGCTACAAGATGCCGAAATTCGTCGAGTTCCGCGACGCGCTGCCGCAGACGAATGTCGGCAAGATCCTGCGCCGCGCGCTGCGCGACGAGGAACTCGCCAAACTCAAGGCCGCGAAGCAAGGCTGAACGATCCATCGCTCCGGGAGACGCCGTCGATGAACGAACGAATGAAACGCCGCGCGCGGCATGCCGCCGTGGCGACCGTCGCGTGCGCGCTGGCGCTCGCGCAAGCCGCGCTGCATGCGCAGGAAACGGCCGGCGCCGCGAGCGCGGCGCAGGCGGCCGCGCTGCCGGCGGAGCTCGCGAAGGTCACGCACGAGCCGGTTGCGCAACAGGCGCGCTGGCTGCGCACGGCGGCCCAGCGCGGCACGCTCGCGCAGCTCGACGACACGACGCTCACAGCGCTCTTCAAGGCGCTCGATCCGCTCGCCGTGCCGCTCTATATCCGTCACGGCCCGAACGGCTATCCGTCCTACCAGTTCACGATGGTGCGCCAGGAGCGCATCAGCGGAAAATGGCCCGACACGCCCGATCGCATGCTCGTGAAGACGACCCGCGAGCCGCTGCGCCTGTATGCGAAATGGCTGCCGGGCGGCGCGCATGCCGGACAGGAGACGATCTACGACACGACGCAGCGCAAGGACGAGATGTACGGCCACCTCGGCGGCCTGCTCGGCAAGATTCCGCTGTGGACGGCGATCGACGGCGCGCTCGCGCGCGCCCAGTCGAATCATCAGGTGAAGGATCTCGGCACCGAGTTCATCGCGAACCTGTACCTGACCGAAGGGAAGAAATACGTGGAAGCCGGCGTGCAGCGGCCGACCGACGTGGAGGCCCGGACGATCGACGGCGTGCGCGTCGTCGCACTCACCTACGAAACGCCGACCGGCCGGCCGCAGTTCTATGCGAAAAAGGAAGTGCTGGGGCTCGACCTGCACGCCCCCTATTTCCGAACCGTCGAATCCTATGACAACGACGGCAGGATCTTCGAGCGGATCGTCATCGAGAAAATCGCGCCGACGCCCCTCGACGACACCGCATTCGACCCGAAAAATCCGGATTACGCGTTCTGACGCGCGTCGGCGCGGCTCACCGCGGGTTCAATCGTCATCGTCGTCGTGGTGACGATGCCAGTGCTTGTAATAGTGCTTGCGCCACTTGCGGTAGCGGTCGTCGTCGTCATCGCCGTAATAGCCATACCCGTAGCCCGGATAGGCGACGACGGCGGGCTGCGGCGCTACATAGACCGGCGCCGGCTCGACATAGACCGGTGCTACCGGCGCGACCGGTACGCCGATGCCGACCGACAGATCCACACGCCCCGCCATTGCACTGCCGGAAACGAGCAACGCCATGCTCCCGATCACCACTGCGACTTGCCTCTTGTTCATGCTCCGCATCCCTGATAAGCCGGCCCGCCCGGCTCGCGCGACCAATGTAAGCGCGGCGCGCGCACCGAGGTGATACGGGGCTGCGAGAGTCGTAACGCAGCGTAACGAAACGGCTTCGGCCGTTCGGCCTAATCGCGAAAATGCGCCGGAACGTCTATAGTGGGTTACGGTTCGACACAATCGCGACTGCGCGCTCCCCTATCGAACAGGGTAGAATTCCGCCAAACGCCTTGTGGACGAACACGCCACACACACGCACAACATATTCTCTGACGCAGGCTCCTGCCGCACCTCAATGGCCAATCCCGCAGAATCCCATCCGCAAAACGACTTCATCAATTCGGCGCGCAAGGAACGTAAGCGTGTTGAAATCTATCTCGTCAACGGCATTCGTCTGACGGGATGTATCGAGTCGTTCGACCAGTATCTGGTGATGCTGCGCACCCCCGTGGGTCTGCAAGGCATCTACAAGCGCGCGATTTCCACGATCCAGCTCGATACGGGCGGCTCGCGGCCCGGCGGCGGCGGCCCCCGCGGCCCGCGCACCGGCGGTCGCCCCGGCGGCCGTGAAGGCGGCGGTCACAGCCCGTACGGCTCGCACGGCGGCCCGCGCGAATCGCGCGGCGACGGCGGCTACAGCTCTCGCGAGCCGCGTGAAGGCTACGGTTCGCGCGAACCGCGTGAGGGTTACGGCTCGCGTGAGCCGCGCGAAGGCTACGGCGCTCCGCGTGAACCCCGCGAAAGCTACGGCGCGCCGCGCGACACCGGCGACGCATCCGGCAACGCCGCGCCGTCGGATTCCCGCGGCGGCAACGGGCCGGTCATCGTGACGCGGCGCCGGCGAATCGTGCCGGACGGCCAGTAAAACAAAAGGGCAAGCCAACCGGCTTGCCCTTTTCACTGGTACGGCCAGCGCGGCACGTCGCCGCACCGCCGCCGCGACCGGGTTCAGCGTGCCGTCGTCGGCAGGCCCGCGTTGGCCTCTCGCTGCAACGAACGCACCTGCTGCTGCAATGCCCGCAGTTGCGACTGAAGTTGAGCCTGTTGCGCCTGCAGCGTCGCCGTTTCGCTCCGCACGCTCTTCTGGCGATCCGCCACCGCCGCCTGCTGCTGGCGGGCGATCGAGATGTCCGCCTGCAGACGCCGCGCGCGGTCCTGCACGACTTCGATCTGCTTGTCCATCTGCGCCTTCTGCGATTCCAGCTTCGCCGCGCGCAGTTCGTCGACGGCCAGCCGCTCGGCCTGGTGCGAGAAATCGCGATAGATCGCTTCCGCCCGCGCTTCGTTGTAAGTCTTGATCACGCGCCAGAACGCCTTTTGCTGAAACAGCGCGACGAAATACGCACCGTCCTTGACGTTGAACAGCAGGCTCGCGCCGTAGCTGCCGTTGTAGCTCGTGCGCATTTCCGTCAGCGAATGCGCCTGGATCTGGCGCTGCAAATCGTCGACCGTGCTCGGCCCCGTCGACTCGCCGGCCTGCGGCTGCGCCGACGTCGGTGCCTGCGAATCGATCACCGGAATCGCGGCCACCGGCGCCGACGCCGGCTGCACCGCCGACGGATCGCTGCCTGCCAGCCCCTGCGCGAACGCGCCTTGCATGCCTCCTACCAGGGCGAGCAATACGCTCACCCGCCCCAACCCCGTCATATGGCTCATGAAGTTTTATTCCCGCGCGGATCGTTGTCATTCCACGCGATTTTATCTCATTAATTACTCGCTTTCGCGGGTCTCGGGCTCTTCGTCGAAGATCTGGTACTTGCGCATTTTTTCCCACAACACCTTGCGGCTGATGCCGAGCTGCTGGGCCGTGTCCTGACGCCGCCAACCGTTGGCGTCGAGCGCGGCGATCACACGGTTACGCTCGTTCATGTCCCACTTGCTGCGATCGACGAACACCTCGGCCGCACTCTCCGCCGGCACCGGCTGGGCCGAGCTGCGTGCGTGCGCGATCAGCCGCTGCAGCCGCGCGGCATCCCAGCCGCCCGTCTGCCGCACCGTCACGCCGACGCGCTCGGCGAGGTTGCGCAGTTCGCGCACGTTGCCGGGGAAATAGCTGTCCGCCACCGAATCCGTGAGCCAGTACGGCAGGTCCGACAACTCGGCGAGCCGCTCCTCGCCGACCACCTGGGCGACGAACGACTTGAACAGCGCGATCTTGTCCACCGCACCGCGCTCTTCCAGCGACGGAATGCTCAGCTCGATCACCGCGAGCCGGTAATAGAGGTCCGCGCGGAACAGCCCTTCCTTCACGAGCTGCGGCAGCTTCTTGTTGCTCGCCGCGACCAGACGGAAATCGACCTTGACCGGCGCCGTCGCGCCGACGCGCAGCACCGCGCCATCCTCGAGCACGCGCAGCAGCTTGACCTGCTGGTACAGCGGCAGATCGCCGACTTCGTCGAGGAACAGCGTGCCGCCGGCCGCCTGCTCGAAATAGCCTTTATGCGCAACAACCGCGCCCGTGAACGACCCTTTCGCATGGCCGAAGAACAGCGATTCGAACAGGCCATCCGGAATCGCGCCGCAGTTCACCGGCACGAACTCGCCGTGCCGATAGCGGGAATGCTTTTCGTGCAGCAGTTGCGCGATGCGCTCCTTGCCGACGCCGGTTTCGCCGTGCAGCAGCACGTTGGTGTCGCAGTCGGCGAACGTATCGACTTCGTGCAGCAGCGCCTGCATCGATTCGGAGTGCGCGACGAGTTCCGACGGCTGCAACGTTTCGGCGGCGTGCGCGCGCAGTTGCGTGACGAGCTTGCCGATCATGCCGCGCAGTTCCGCGCACGTGAAGTCGAGCGGCAGGATGTGCGAGTACTCGGGCGGATACTGCGACGCGTCGTGGTCGCGCGCCGCGCCGACCCAGACGACCGGCATGCCGATATTGGCCTGCCAGTCGCGCAGGAATGCCGCGCCGCCTTCGATCATCGTCACGCTGATGATCGCGAGCGACCGCCGCATCGCGGCGCGCTCGGGCGAGACCGTCGCGTTGTCGGCGCGGATCACTTCGACGTCGAAGCTCGCCATGCACCGGGCGACGCGGTCGACGATGTCCGCCTTGCCTTCCCAGACGTACAGGTCGAGCTCTTCGATTGCGGGCGTATTTCTCATCTGATCTGCTTCTTCAGTAAACCGTTTGGGCGACCCCGCAATTGAGCGAGATCTGATGGACCGTCGCCGCACCGACCTGGACGCCGAGGAGATTCAGCAGCGGAACGAGGACTGCGTCGAGACTCGACAGGAGCGGGCCGAGCAGGCCGGTCAAAAACGTGAGCAATGTGGAGACGAAGTTCCCCGGGACCGTCAGGACGTTGGCGCCGAACAGGCCGAGGTTGACGGTGATATTCGCAGCCGCGAGTTGCGTCAAAGCCGAGCTAAGCGCCGAACCGAGCGCATTCGAGTTCACCGTCCAGTAATTCGCATCGATCCCCGGTACGCCACTGAACGTATGCGATTGGGACGCGCCTTGGACCTGAACCGATATGTTGGACATGGAAACTGTCAACTGGGCCAGCCCGAGAACATTGGAGTTGATGATCTGTGCAGGCGACGTACAGCTGTAATTCGACGACAGGCTGATCTTGCCGGATGAATCGAGCGGCGGCTTGCCGATGCACAGATTGGCCACGCCCGGTTGGGCGGTAATGACGGCCGTGCTTGCCGCCTGCGTGGAAGCGCATTGCGTCGAGTTCAATGTGGCGGTGCCGGTACCGGCCTGAAGATAAATCGGCAAATTGACATCGACCTTCACGTTCAGCAACGCCAGCAAAGCGCCCAGCAGCGGCAACTGCGCCGTCCCAAGATAGACATTCAGATACACACCCACCGCCGCCGTCGACGCCTTCGTCCGCCACGTTCCCGTCGCCGGATCCTTCCCACCCTCGCCGACACCGATCGACGGCGGGCTGATGATCTGCACCTGCAACTGCGTCCCCGTCAGCCCGCCGAGATTCACCGACGGCACGTTAACCGCGACCGCCGGCTTGCCCGTTGCCGCGATCTCCGCACCGACCATCAGCAGATCAAGCAGATCCACCTGCGCGTTGAGCGCCGCCTGCGTATCCGCGAGCGCGACGTTCAGCAACCCGCCCGCGCCGCCGAGACCGATCGACGTGCCCGGAACGTTCGCGTTCAGAATCGCTTGCAGCGTCGCAATGCTCGCCTGCAGGCTTGCGTTCGCGACGGCCGTCTTCGTGGCCGCGTTCACCATCAACTGGATCAGTTGCGGCAACGTGAGCTTCAGCGCGAGCAGTTGATCGACCGTGCCGACGCCCGCCGCCACAACGAGATCGCCGACCGTCACGTTCGTGCACGCCAGCGCTTGATACGATGCGATGTTCAGGTTCAGGTTGGCGCCCAGCAGCGCGCCGATCAGCCCGTTGACGAGCCCCGGATTGCCGGACGCCGGCGCGGATCCGCCCGCGCAACCGACCCCGCCGAGCGCGGCCAGGGTTGCACCAACCGAGAATGTATCGATGTTCGTCGAACGCGCGGTCGATACCGCGGATATCGTCTGCGGGGGTCCGACGAAGAAGAACGGCACCTGACGCCTGACGATCACCTTGGCCGCGTTCAACTGCGTGGCCCCGGATGTCGCGGCAGCGTAGTAGCTCGGTGACGGGTTGACCGACGTATCCCAACGGCCGCACTCGATGTTGATCGTGTCGCCGTTCGACGCGTTGAGCCCGTTCGACTGCGCATTGCTGGTCGCGGTGGCAGTCGGCTGCGAACAGGCGTCGTCCATCCTCTGCACGGCCGCGAGCGCGGCCATGTCGGCAATCCGCTGCACGTCCCGACGCTGGTAAAAGAGATTACCGACGCCAATGGCGCCAAGCGTCGTAATGGCGATCAGCGTCGCGATGATCGCCATCACCGAGAACGCGCCGCGCTGTCGTGACGCGCGACGGATCGTGCCGCCACTGTGCCGGATAGTCACCGTGGTGCTCCGTCAGCGCGCGAGATCGCCACCGGATAGTCCGCCGCTGCCGCCGCTACCGCCGCCCGCCGCCGACATCGTGCCGAACCACTGCGGAATCGGCGTCTTGAACGAGTCGATATAGCGCTGATAGGCAAACGTACCGGCGGCGCCATCGATCGGTTGCGGCGTGGCGGCCGCGCGGTTCGAGCGCTGCAGGTCGAGCAGCGCACTCGTCGCATGACCGATTTCGGCCGCCGGCGTGTCGCCTTGCGCATGCGCGACGCCCGCCCCCAGCGAGCAGGCGAACGCGATGCCCACGGCCCACACTCGGATTGAGGAAAGGTGAAACATGATGGCCTCCGTGAATATCGTCGTTATCGCGCGAAACGCTGCAGCAGCGGCACGGCAAGATCCAGATTGTCGCTGCTCGCCACCGACGGCACGGACACATTGGCCGGCGCATAGGCGGTGGCGCGTTGCTTCGCGCGCATCGCGGCCGCGACCTTCGTCTCGTCGTCTCGAATCTGGCCGCGCACCGCGGGCGACAGCTTCTGCTGATCCATCAGCCGCCGCGCGTCCTTCGCATGACCGGTCGCGAACAGGTAAAGCACGAAGTTGCTGAGAATCTTCGGGTTCTTCTGCTCGAGTTCGGCCGCCTTCAGCAGCGGCACGCGCGCGCCCGCCAGATCGCCTTCGCGCATCTTCGAATACGCGAGGTCGGACAACGTCGCCGCATCGGTCGGCGCAAGCGTCGTCGCCTGTTCGAGCTGCTGCGCGGCCAGCGCGAAATCGCCGCGGGCGCCGGCGGTCAGGCCCAGCCCGCGATAGCCGCGCGCGGCGAGCGGCGTCGTCAGCAATTGGGTATAGGCGGCCACGCCGGCGTCGTATTGGCCGGTCGCGCGCAATGCGTCGGCGCGCAGCAGGATCGTATCCGGCGATGCGCCATATTGCTTCTCGTACTGATCGATGTGCGCGAGCGACGCAAAATACAGCCCCTGCGCCTGCATCCGCTCGATCAGGCCCAGATACATGCCCGGCGTATCGGGCGTCGCATTCTTGTCGGCGGCGGCCTGCATCAGCGCGCCACGTTCGGCCTGCGCACCGATTCCGTATCCGGACTCCTTGAACATCGCGCACCCGCTGGCCAGCAACGCGCACGCCGTCGCGCCTGCAATCGTGCGAACCCACCCCAATCGATTCATCTTGTGTCGCTCCTTCCCCTCATGCCGCATCAGCGCTGAAACGCAGCGAGCGCGGACAGCACGGTCATGATCCCGGGCCCCGCGGTCACGATCAGCAGTGCCGGCAACAGCGTGACGATCATCACGCCGGTCATCTTCACCGTCAGGCGGCCGATCTGCTCGCGCAGCGTCGCGCGACGCCCTTCGCGCAGACGATCGCCGAATTGCTTCAGCGGCTCTTGCACCGCGCCGCCATGCTTGTCGACCTGAATCAGCAAACGCACGATCGCGCGCAGATCCTCGTTGTCGAAACTGTTCGTCAGGCGTTGCAGCGATTGCTCGCGCGTGCGCCCGGCCGCGAACTGCCGCTGCGCGACGCCGAGCTCCCACGACAGCACCGGCAGCATCGTCTGAAAATCGTGCGTGACGACCTGGATGCTCTGGTCGAGCGACAGGCCGACGCCCTGCAGCAGCCGCAACATGTCGACGAGCAGCGGCAGTTCGGCCCCGATGCTCTGCCGGCGCGCGGTCGCGCGCCGCCGCACGTAGATTTTCGGCAGCATGTAGCCGGTCACGAGCGCGACGGAGATCCACAACGGCCAGCGCGTCTGCTGCCCGCGGCCGATCAGGACCAGCACGGCGAGCGCAGGCAGCAGGATCGCGCAGACGATGCGCGCGCCGACGAACAGCGCTCTGGCGCGCACGTCGACGAAACCGCACTGCTCGAGCAACTGGCGGTCTTCGTCGGCGATCAGATACCGGCTGAAGCCGGTCTCGAGCCACCGCATCCCGACGTCTTCGAAGCGTTCGCGCAGCCCCGCGAAACGGACGCGCGGCGCGGCAGGCGCCGCCGCGTCGCGCGCGGGCTCGGTGGCACCGGCGCGCGCGGCGGCCGCTTCGATCGCCGCTGTCCGGCGATCGAGCGCATCCACCAGCGCGCGCTCGGCACGCTGCACGAGCACGATGCGAACGATCGCGAGCGCGGCGAGCAGCAGCACGCCGACCGATCCGAGCACCAGCGCAAGGGCGCCTAAACGGTTTGCATCCATCGATTCACCTCAGCCGCGCGAGCCGGTACAGCCAGAAACCGCCGACCGCCTGCAGCACGAACGCCAGATAAATCATCTGACGCCCGCTATCGTCGCTCCACATCGTCGTGAAATAGCGCGGGCTCGTGGCGATGACGAAGCTGCCGACCGCGATCGGCAACAGCGCCAGCACCCATGCGGACAGCCGCGTTTCGGCCGACATCGCGGACAGTTCGCGCTCCGCCTGCTCGAGATCGCGCATGAACGTCGACATCCGGTCGAGCATCACGTCCGCCCGCCCGCCGTAGCGGACCGACAGACGCAGCACCGCACCGACCAGTTCGAATTCGCGGATACGATAGGTGTGCGCGATGTGCAGCATCGCGCGATCGATCTCGACACCGGAGCGCAGCATCCGCGACACGTCGTCGAGGCAGCGGCGCAGCGGCATTTCGGTCGTCTGAAGCGCCGACTGGAACGCCGCCGGCACGCTGTTCCCGAGCGTCACGAGCCGCACGATCCCGTCGAGAAACGACGGCAACTGACGGACGATCTTCAGGCGGCGCCGGCTGATGCGCGACGTGATCCACAGCACGACGAGCACACTGCCGGCAACGACCGCCGCTGCCGCGGCGAGCACGCCGCCAGCCATGCCGGCCCACAGCGCGAGCATCACAAGGACCCCGAGCGCCAGCACGAGGCCGGTGCGCACTTCGTCGAGGCCCGCACGGTCGGACAGCACGGCCCATGCACCGAACGCCGACGCGCGCCATCGCGCGAACCCCTGTTCGGGCTCCTGCGCGTTGGCCGTACCGGCCGCCGGGGCGCGTGCGGTGCGCGTCTCGCCGGCCGGGGCCGCGGCGCGCGCGCCCTGTCCCACCCGGCTGTCGAAGAACCGCTGCGCATGCGCACGCCCTTCCCGCACCTGGCTTGCACGCCACAGCAGCAACCCGGCCGCCGCGCAGATCAGCGCGAACATCAGCGCGAGCAAGGTGGCGCTAGACATTGAAGCCTCCGCCTCGCCCGAAGTGGCCACCGAACCCGCCGCCGGACGACACCAGCGTGCTGCGGAAACGTGCCAGCTTCGGCGAATGCGGATGAATGCCGAGCGACTCCCAATGATCGATCTCTTCGCCCTCCGGGGTGACGCGCGCCTCGTAACGATACAGCTCCTGCGTCGACACGATGTTGTCCGACATGCCGGTGACTTCGGTGATCGACAGGATGCGGCGGCGACCGTTGGACAGCCGCCCGATCTGCACGATGAAGTCGATCGCGTTGGCGATCTGCCGCCGCAGGCTTGCTTCGGTGCCCTGAAAACCGGCGAAACCGGCCAGCATCTCGAGCCGGTACAGGCATTCGCGCGGCGAGCTGGCGTGCACGGTGCCCATCGATCCGTCGTGGCCGGTATTCATCGCCTGCAGCATTTCGAGCACTTCGCCGCCGCGCACTTCGCCGACGATGATCCGGTCCGGCCGCATCCGCAGCGTGTTCCGCAGCAGGTCGCGAATCGTCACGATGCCGCTGCCGTCGAACCCGCCGGGACGGCTCTCGAGCCGCACGACGTGCGGGTGATTCAACGACAGTTCGGCCGTATCCTCGATCGTCACGACGCGTTCCGCCATCGGGATGTGGAACGCCAGCGCGTTCAGCAGCGACGTCTTGCCCGAGCTGGTGCCGCCCGACACGAGGACGTTGCAGCGCGCATCGACCGCAGCCTCGAGCAGCCGGCCGATTTCCTCGTTGTAGGTGCCGTTGCCCAGCAGGTCCTCGGGCTTCAGCGGATCCTTGCGGAACTTCCGGATCGACACGACCGGGCCGTCGATCGACAGCGGTTCGATCACGACGTTGACCCGCCCGCCGTCGGGCAGCCGCGCATCGACCATCGGGTTCGATTCGTCGAGCCGCCGGCCGACCGGCGCGAGAATCCGCCGCACGATCCGCAGCAGATGCGCGTTGTCGGTGAAGCGGATCGGCAGCTTCGACAGGATCCCGTGGCGCGACACGTAGATGTCGTTGTAGCCGTTGATCAGGATGTCCTCGACATGCGGGTCCGCCAACAGGTCTTCGATCGGCCCGAAGCCGGCGAGCTCCTTCGTCAGCGCCTCGGCCACCGCGCGCACCTCGCTCTCGTTGAGCGGGATGCGCCGCAGCCGCACGAAGCTGTCGATTTCGAGATCGACGAACTGGTTGATCGCCTGTCGCGACCAACGGCCGAATTCGGCACCCAGTTCCTCGATCCGCGTGAGCAGATGCTCGTGCGCGGCATTCTTGATGTCGTGGAACTGTTGCGTTTGCGAGAACGGCGCTGCGCCGTCGGCAAATTGAATGTCGTGTGCCATCGCTTACGACCGCTTCGTTGAGGATTGAATGATTCGCCTGAGCGCCGAGAGGCCGCCGGCCGCACGCTGTGTCGCTCCGGGCGCCGGCGCGCCCGCGAGGCGCTCGACCAGCGGCCCGAGCGCGCGGACGTACGGATCGCGTTCCGCGACCTCGGCGATCAGCTTGCCCTGGTTCGCCGCATGCCCGATCGACACGCGCCGCGACGGCAGCGTCGCGACCAGCGACAGGTCGAGCCGTTCGGCGATCTGCGCGGGCATCAGCCCAAGCTCGGCGTCGAACTGGTTGACGACGAGCCGGATCCGGTCGGTCGCCGCGCCTGCCTCGCGCAACCCGTCCAGCATCTCTACCGCCGACACGACCGATGCCACGCCCTGGTCGCAGACCAGCCATGCTTCGTCCGCCAGGTTCACGACCTGCGCGATGAATTCGCGATTCGGGAAGCCGCCGAGATCGACGATCTGGTGATCGAAGAACGCGCGCAGCCGGTTCAGCAACGCCGCGCACGACGCCGTCGCCACGTCGCGCAACTCCGCGAGATTCGGTGGCAGCGTCGTCAACGCGACGCCGCTCGAATGACGTGCGAGCGCGGTCGTGACGAACGTGCGGTCGATCCGGCGCAGGTTGCGCACGGCCTCGACGAAATGGAATTCGCACCGCGTGTTCAGGAACAACGCGCCGTCGCCGGCCGGCAGCCCGAGATCGAGCAGCGCCGCCGTGCGCGCAGGGTCGGCCGGCCGCCGCTGCATCAGCACCGACAGGTTCGCGGCGAGCGTGCTCACGCCCATCCCGGCGCGTGCGCCGAGCAACGCGGTGACCTTCCCGTGACGGTTGGCCGGCTCGCTGACGTTGTCGAGCAATACGCGCGTGATCCGCAGCGCCTCATCGGCCGGCGCGGAAAAATCGACGAAATCGCGCACGCCCGCGCGCAGCGCGGCGAGTGCCCCTTCCGGTTGCGCGAGCGAGCCCAGTGCGACGACCGGCACGCCCGGATGCGCCGCGCGTACCGCGGCGACCACCGTGCTTGCCGCCGCGCAGTCACCGGAAAAATCGATGAACACCAGTGCCGGATTCAGCACGCCGATACGCTGCGACAGCGCGGCGCCGTCGAGCGGCACCCCTTCGACCGCGCCGGCGGACACGAGCGATTGCGACAGCCAGTGCACATGCTCCGCGAGCGCGGATGCACAGACGAAGTAGTCGGTGACGGCGGGCTCAGCCAAAGAGTAGGTTCTCGCATTCATCTTGGATACTCCCAATGAAGCAAGGCATCGCGTCGTACGCGACGGCCTGCGCGGTCCGGTAACGATTCGGCGCGCTCATTTCGAGAACCCCGGCCCCGCGTCCGGCGATGCCATGCCGCCCAGATACGAACGCCACACCGGACCGTCGCGCTGCTCGGACAGCTCGCCCGGCGTCGCCGGCAGCGGTGCACCCTGCGCGATCGGGGCAACGAGATGCGGCGTCACGATGATCACGAGTTCCTTGTCGTTCTGCTGGTAGCTCAAATTCTTGAAAAACGCACCGATGATGGGCAGATCGCCCAGGAACGGCACCTTGTTGACGTTGGACGTGGTCTCGCGGTCGATCAGGCCGCCGATCACGAAGCTCTCGCCGTCGCCGAGCTCGACCGTCGTGTCCGCGCGCCGCGTCGTCAGCGCGGGTACCTGCACGCCGTTGATCGTGATCGAATGCACGAAGTCGAGCTGGCTCGACTCGGGCGCGACCTTCAGCGCGATCCGCCGCGGGTTCAGCACGGTCGGCGTGACCGTGAGCCCGACGCCATAGGGTTTCCATTCGATCGAAATCGTGCCGAGCGATTGCGGCACCGGCACCGGAATCTCGCCGCCCGCGAGGAAGTTCGCGCTCTGGCCGGACAACGCGACGAGCGTCGGCTGCGCGAGCACGCGGGCCAGGTTGTTCGCCTCGAGAATCGACAGGTCGGCGAACAACCCGTGCGTCACCGAATTGACGACGAGGTTGAACGCCGACGAAATCGGCACGTTCGTGTTGTAGGTGAGCGAACCGCCCGGCGTACCGGTAATCGATGTGAGCCCCGTCGGCGCGAAGGCGCCGAACGCAAAGCCGTTGCTCTGCTTGAAGAAGTTCAGGCCCGCCTGCTTCAGCACCGAACGGCTGAATTCGACGACACGTACGTCGACCTGCACGACATTCTTGCCGGAGATCGTCGACGCATCGAGCGTCGTTCCGTCCTTGCCGCCGACCGTCTTCGCTGCGTGGACTGCCCGCTGATGTCCGTCGAGCGTTGCGGCCGCACCGCCGATCACCGTCGCGCCGCCGTACGTGTTCACGCTCGGCGACGCGCCGTCCAGCAGCGCCCGCGCCGCACCGCTCGTAACGTTCACGTTATAGACGGTCGGCTCGTCGCGGCCGCGCTCCCAGATCATCACGTTCGTCGCACCGGCATTCTTCGCCACCAGCAGCACGCCGCCGCGCCCGCCCTTCACGACGAGCACGTCGGCCACCGACGGATCGCCGACCGCGACCCGCTGCAGTGCGCGCCCCGTCGCAAGCTGCCGCTGCGCGCCGACCGCAAGGCTGATCGTGCCACTCGTGTCGGCCGCGTCCGACAGCGGCGGCATCGCCAGTGCGCTCAATGCAATCGCCAAACCAACCAGTTTCTTTTTCATTGTTTTGCCGTCTTCGTCCCGCTCAATAAGCGACCGTTTCGGTCCGCCCACCCCGAATGACTTCGATGCTGCCGCCGCTCGGATGCCGCGCGACCACCCGTGGCGCCGCACGCGGGGCCGGCGCCGTCGTCGCGCTCTTCGACAACTCGCCCAGCACCATGCCGGCCGCGGCAAGCGCCGACGGACTCTTGTCGTCGCCGACGCGAACGGCGACGGTTTGCGCCGCGACGTCGTTGTCGCGCGGACTACGCAGCGCGAGCACGAGCCGGCCGCTCTGCTCGGCGAGCGTCAGCGCGTCGACCTGCGCCGTGGGCACGGCCAGCACCGCGGTCCGCGTGCCGATCACCGAGCCGTTCGAGCTGTCCCGCTCGGTCGTCGCATCGCCGAACGACAGCACGCGGACCTTCGACATCAGCAGCCGCGCCTGAGTATTCACGATCTCGGCCGTCGACGTCCCGCCGATCGCCACGCCGGTCCCGTCGCGCTTCAGATTCACGAACACGTCGACATAGTTGCCCGGCCGCACGCGGTTGCCAACCGCGTTGGTCTCGTCGACCTTGATCGCCACGGCGCGCTCTCCCGGTGCAATCTGCTCGGCGAGGCCGGACGACAATGCGCTCCCGACGACGGCCGCCTGCGCGGGAATGTCCGCTGCCGGAATGCGGCCGACCAGTTGCAGCGGATCGGCGAACGCCCCCTGCGGAGCGGCGCTCGACTGCTGGACCTTCAGCGCATCGGCCGGAATCGGCTGGCCGGCTTGCAGTTGCCGCGTCGTCACGACGACCGGCACGCTCTGCGTCGCGACCGTCGACGCAACCGGCGCGACGTCGGCCGGCTTGCGACCGAGCATCCACGCATAGATGCCGAGCAGGATCGCGATCGCGATCAGCAAGCCCGCGATGATCTTCGTCAGGTTGTTGGCCATGGTGTTGTTATGCTTCCCCGCTACTCACGATTGAATTCTCCGCGCGACGTCGCCGACCGGGCGCCCTCGACCGGCACGGCGCGGTCGCCGCCGTCTACATGATGTTGACCGGGCTGATCTGCACCATCGCGGTTCCGGTGAGTGTCGACGGCACCGGCAACAGCGAACCGAGCAGCGGGAACGACGGAATCAGCGGGCTCTGCGCGTACGGGTAGGTCAGCGTGATCTGGACGCACAGCATCGTCGCGTCGTACGAACAGTTACCTTGCTGCGTGGGCGAGCATGTCGACCCTTTCAGCCAGGTGGTCAGGTTCGTCGCGGCCGTGCATGCGGCCTGGGCCCGCGCCGCCAGCGCGGCTTGCTGCGCTGCCTGCACCGATGCGGCCGCACCGACCTGCTGATAGTTCAACGCGGCGCGCGCGCCTTCCGTTGCGGCAAGCGTCAGATTTTGCTGGGCCGCGAAGATCATCCCGTACGTGATGATCGCGTACAGGATCAGGAAAAACACCGGGAGCATCAGCGCAAATTCGATCGCCGTCGCGCCACGCTCGCGACGCCGCGTCCCGGATGCCGGACGAACCGCCGTCATTGCACTCCCCCGGTCGCGATCCGGTACAGGCACCACAGGGCCGCGGGGATCACGAGAAACGCGGCATACGGCGAGGCCCGGAAACCGGCGATCTGCATCGTCGGGGAACGCCGCTGCCACAGGGCCGACACCGGCGTACGGGTGGAGAAGACCAGCATGCCCGCATGCGCGAATGCCAGCAGGCTTGCGACGATCCAGAGCCACAGCAATGCTTGCGGGCCGCACCACGCGCCCAGCACCGCGAATACCTTGACGTCTGCTGCGCCCATGACGCGCAGCACGAAAAACGGGAAAAGACCGAGAAAGCCGACCAGTACGCCAATGAGCGCCTGATTCACGGATATGCCTAATGGATTATGTCCGGCGAGCACAAATGCGGATACGAACCCACCGATCACCAGTGAATTCGGTATGCGCCTATGCCGGATGTCCTCAAGCGCGACGAGCGTCGCCCACGCGAGGAAAACCCCGACGCCAGTTAGCAGGATCATTTACGCCCCGAACGGCAAAACTTACCGCGCGGATTGCCGAAGCAATCCGCGCCCCTGACAACAGGGAAATGAGCAAAAGCTCGTTCGTTATGCCTTCGGTAGCTGGCTCGCGATGTAGCTGAACGCCCCGGAAATGCCGCCCGTCAACGTGCCAACGGCAGTGACGAGAGCAACGGCGATCAGCCCTGCGATGAGGCCATACTCGACTGCGGTAACCCCGTCTTCTTCCTTAAGGAAACGCTTGATGATTGCTTTCATTTTATTCCTCGTGCCTGTATTTACGTTTTCTGGCCTTTATACGTATACATCCCCGCATTCTGGCCGTTTGCCCCAACCGTTCGTCACATCTGCTGTAACGTCAACCGGGTGCGCTTTCTTTATAGGTCGCCCCGAAGGGCATTGCTCACGATTTGATGCAAGTTAACATTCGCGATAGCGCTCCTCCTCGAACGTAGTGTACCGAACCGTACATTTCCTTACATCTGCTCCCAATTCTATATCCGTTCCTATTTAAATTCCAACCTCTTTTAACCGCTCTGACGGAAAAAAAAGACCAGGAGCACGACGTATTTGTACGGCGTTTCGGTACGACTTACACATAGGATTTACGATAGGTTAGATGTGCACACCTAATCCATCAGTAAAACCATTGCCGTGTCCACCAAGCCTGCGTGGGGCCCACGTTACGCCGCACGCGTAACGCCAATGTTGTGACGTTACGTTACGAAACGGCCGAAACCGTTCTCATTCATCTGCTTTTAAACAGATTCAACAATCTTTCAATTCCCGCGACTTCCTTTTCCGACAAGGAATTGCCACGTTTAAAACCTGTTGTCGAACCATCGGCCATCGAAATGGCACGACAGTTGCAGAGTAGTCCTCGCATCACTCAACACAACGCAGTTCACAACACATTTTTAATGCGAGGAAGAAATGGACATTAAGGTTATCCCTCATGGCGTGTTCCGGACGACTCTGATCGCGGCCACCGTTGCAGCCATGCTCTCCCTCTCCGCGTGCGGCGGCTCCGGTTCGATCAGCAAGGGCATCAGCGGCGGCTCCAGCTCGGGCGGCGGCGATACGATCTCCACGTCGGGCGGCAACGGCTCGAGCGGCACCTCGGGTACGAGCGGCAGCTCCGGCACCAGCGGAAGCTCGGGCACGAGCGGCACGTCCGGCACCAGCGGCTCCTCGGGTACGAGCGGCACCTCGGGTACGAGCGGCACCTCGGGCACCAGCGGTACGTCGGGTACGAGCGGTACGTCAGGCACCTCGGGTGTCTCGTCGAACGCAGTGGGAACTGTCCTCGCACAAAGCGGCAATATCATCACGAATGCCGGCGGCGCCGTCTCGGGTCTCGGCACCGTCATCGCCGGCCAGTCGCTGCCGGGCGTCAATCCGGGCACCACGCAAGCCGCGGGCGGCATCGTGCAAAGCGTAGGCGGCGCGGTCACCGCGCTGGGCAATGGCCTCGGCAGCGGCCTCGGCCAGCTCGGCGCGACGAAGGATCCGGTCGGCACCACGGTCGCCAGCACCGGCGGCGTGGTCAATCAGCTCGGCGGCGCAGTCACGCAAACCGGCAATCTGGTCACGAGCCTCGGCAGCGGCCCGCTGTCGCCGCTCGCGCCGGTCACGGGCGCCGTCGGCGGCCTCGTATCGACGCTCGGCGGCGCCGTGTCGAACGGCGGCACCACGCTCACCAACGCGCTGTCGACCGGCCCGATCCAGCAAGTCACGCAAACGGTCAGCTCGGCCATCACGCCGATCACGACGATGGTCGGCCAGACGACGCAGACGATCGGCGCGGCAACCGGCCTCGGCGCACCGGTCAACACGCTGCTCGGCACGATCGGCAACGGGCTGAACCAGGCCGGCGCGCTGATCGCATCGACGGGCGGCAACCCGGTCACCACGGGCCTCGGCGGCACCGTCTCGTCGACGGGCAACACCGTGAAGGCCGTCGGCGGCCTGCTCACGGGTGGCACGGGCGGCGTGACGAATCCGCTCGCGCCGCTCGCCGGCCTCCTCGGCACCGTCGGCGGTCTGGGCGGTGCAGCAGGCGGCACGAGCGGCGGCCCGCTGGCTCCGGTTACCGGCCTCGTCTCCACCGTCACCGGCGCGCTCGGCGGCGCCGCAGGCGGCGCAGGCGGCGGCCCGCTGGCTCCGGTCACCGGCCTCGTCTCCACCGTCACCGGCGCGCTTGGCGGCGCCGCAGGCGGCGCAGGTGGCGGCCCGCTGGCTCCGGTCACCGGCCTGGTCTCCACTGTCACCGGCGCGCTCGGCGGTGTGGCGGGCGGCGCGGGCGGCAGCCCGCTCGCACCCGTCACCGGCTTGGTCTCCACCGTGACGGGCGCGCTCGGCGGTGCGGCAGGCGGCAGCGGCAGCCCGCTCGCCCCGGTGACGGGCCTCGTCTCCGCGGTCACCGGCGCGCTCGGCGGCGTAACGGGCGGCGGCAATCCGATTGCAGCGCCGGTCCCCGCAGCCACCAGCACCGTCGGCGCGCCGGCGCTGAGCGGCGGCACGGGTGCCGTCACGAGCTCCGGCTCCGGCACGAACCTGCTCGCACCCGTCACGTCGCTGATCGGCGGCTTGCTCGGCGGCACGCACAAGTAATCCGACATCCATTCATCGACAAGACAGCGAGGAGTCCATCATGTCCCAGCGTTCCAACACGACGACCACCCTGCGCCAATGGCGCGTACCCCTTACCGTTTTCGCGACGGCCTGCCTGCTCGCCGCGTGCGGCGGCAACAGCGTCAGCGCGCCGCCGAGCGGCAGCACCAGCGGGACGAGCGGCACCAGTGGCACGAGCGGTACCAGCGGGACGAGCGGCACCAGCGGCACGACGACCGGTACCAAGGGCGCCGTCAGCACGCTCGGCCAAACCGCCACCGACCTTGGCAGCACCATCGGGAACGTCAGCCTGCCGGGCCTCGGCGACGGCGTGACGAAGGGCGTCGGCAGCACCGTGTCGAGCACCGGCACGATCATCGACGCGGCCGCCGATGCGTTGAGCAACGGGCTCGGCCAGACCGGCTCGATCAAAGATCCGGTCGGCACGACGGTCGCCGGTCTCGGCAACGTCGTCGGCGCGACGAGCAACACGGTGTCCGGCCTGAGCTCGACGGTCAAGGCGCTGGGCGCGGGCCCGCTGGCGCCGCTCGCACCGGTCACGACGCCGGTCGGCACCGTGCTCGACACGGTCGCCAACGGCCTGACGGCCGCCGGCACGACGATCGGCTCGACGCTGTCGTCGGGCGCCGTGCAGCAGGTCACGCAACCGATCAGCTCGGCGATCACGCCGCTCGTGATCACGGCCGGCCAGGTCACGCAGCAGGTCGGCACGACGACCGGTCTCGGCCAACCCGTGTCGGGCCTGCTCGGCCAGATCGGCGGCGCGATCAGCTCGGCCGGCAAGCAGGTCGGCGGGACGTCGAGCCAGCCGCTCGTCGGCGACGTCGGTCAGCTCGTGACCGCGGTCGGCAATACCGTGACCAACGCGGGCGGCCTCGTCAATCCGAACGGCCCGAACGGCGCAGCACCGATCCCCGGCCTGATCACAAGCCTCGTCGGCGGCTCGACGGCAACCGTCCAGAACGGCTCGTCGTCGGGTTCCGCTTCGACGAATCCGCTCGGCGGCCTGCTGTCGGGTCTCGGTTCGACACCGCTCGGCTCGCTCACCGGCGCAACGGGCGGCTCGGGCAGCGGCCCGCTCGCACCGGTCACGGGCCTCGTCTCGACGGTCACCGGCGCGCTCGGCGGCGCGACGGGCGGCGCAGGCAGTGCAAACCCTCTCGCGCCCGTCACCGGTTTGCTGAATACTGTCACCGGAGCAGTGGGCGGTGCAGCAGGGTCCGGGGGCTCGAGCCCGCTCGCGCCGGTCACGTCGCTGGTCGGCAGCGTGTCGGGTACGGCATCGTCGGGCAGCGGTTCGACGGGCCTGCTGGCACCGGTCACGGGGTTGCTGGGTACGCTGGGTAGCGTCGGCAAGTAAGGAGGACGGTCGCGTCATCGCAGCCGGAGCGAATGACGCGGCCGTACGAACACAACCGGCATGGCGGCACGCGGCGGGGGGGGCCCCGGGGGGGG